>URYP01000079.1 GCA_900552115.1 uncultured Oscillospiraceae bacterium
GGCTTTTATTTATAAAGGACGGTTGTGCCCGCGCAGATACAACAGAAAACCCGCATACTCCCGCAGACGGGGAATATCTTCTTCCGAAAATTGGGCGGGCAGGCGAAAGTAGCGGCGATGTTTCTCATAGGGATGCGGATTGGACGTCATGCCGACCAGATAGTCCACGGATACCCCGAAATATTGGGCCATCGCCATTTTGATGGCATCCGGTGGTTCACTCTTGTCTCGCTCGTACGCTGAAATGGAGTGCTTGTTGATGTTCAGTATGGCTGCCAATTCATCCTGCGTCAAGCCGGCATCTTTGCGCAGTTCCAGCAAACGTTCCCCAATCAACCGGAACACCCTCCTTTTCCTGTTTTTCACGGTTTCTATTATAGATTAATTCTCTACTGCTCTCCGATATATTGACAAATAAGTTACCAGTATGGTATAAAAGTAGAATAATAATCTATTTATTAGCCCAACCAGGCATATATATTCGACATAAGTATAATTTCCTATACTTAACAAATTTCACCGCAGTCTCGGTCCATCAGGCCGGAATAGAAGGGGGCGACGGTTAGATGGAAAACGAATGGCCAGCGATTATTATGACAGGCATCGTTATGGTGGGATGCGCATTGGCCATGCTTCTTTGGGGAACCTGGCGATACCCGGCCCGAATTATGGTTCCGCTGTTTCTAAGCGGGCTGGCCGTGAGCATGGGGCTGTATGCACTCCTGGTCGGTTACGGCTGCCCCATTCTGCCCGCATCGGCTGGATTGGCGCTTCCCTTTCTCTTCATTTTCTACCCAGCATCGCGCTACCGGGATGCCCGGTTTTTCTATACTGTTTGCCAAACCTGTCTGCCCGGCCTCTCCCTGTTTCTTCTAATATGCTACTATTTGCAGAGAGGGTATGATGCAGCGGCCCTGTTTCTGCTGTTCTCCGGCGCCGCTGTGGAAAGCCTTTTGTTGATCCGTTTTCGGGACCGTTACCGGATGGCACAGGAAGCCCTTTCGTGCGGCTGGCTGCAACTGGTACTGCTGACGGCCGCCGCATGGCTGCCCACGATCGGGATTATTGGCTGGATACCACAGGGAGGGTTTCTCTGCCTGATAACGCAAGCCGCCGGATATCTGGCCGCCGGCTGGATTATCAAGCAGCAACGACGGCTGGACGACCTCTCCAGAGATACCCGCGCCTTACGAGAGCATATCCGGGAGCTGGAAGCCTGTTACGATATGGCCTATCGGGATGCCCTGACCAAAGCGGGCAACCGCGCCGCGCTGGACCGGGATATGCAGCGGATGGCCCAGCACCGGGTTGGCTGGATTTCCTGTTGGATGATGGATCTCAACAACCTCAAGGAGACCAATGACTCCTATGGCCATGCAGCGGGAGACCGTCTGCTGGTCGGCCTGAGCAAAACCGCACGGGACGTACTGGGATCGTATGGATCCATTTACCGTATCGGCGGGGATGAATTTCTGGTCCTGCTGCCGGAGGCTGAGGGTGATGACCGGTTCCGGCGGGAGTCCGCTCTGCACGATGCCATCGAAACATACAATCGTAAGCGGGCCATCCCGATTTCCGTTGCCGTGGGCGGCGCCACCGGGTATATTGGCGCGGTAAGCGCCTGCGAAACCCTGACCCGCCTCCAGGCGCTGATAGAAGAAGCCGACCGGCAAATGTACTGCAAAAAAAGACGGCGGCGGGAAAGCGATGTGACGCTGGTATAAAAAAGCACCCCTCTGTTGCATCTCTGCAACAGAGGGGTGCTTTTGGATACTACATTATAACATCGGTTTCTCAACCGGCGGAACAAATTCCAATAAATCCCCAATGGAACAGTCCAGAACCGTACAAAGCCGGGCCAACACATCAATATCCAGACGGGTAATGGTATTGTTACAATAGTGGTTAATTTGTGTACGCTGCATTTCCGCACGGTGGCTCAGCTTTCAATATTTATTTACGACTCCCATTCGGTATAATTCCCCAAAAAGGTAAACTGAGGCATTTCCTCCGACAGCGCGCAGAGCAGCTCCAACGTATTCTCCCGCGCGACGCTGCCCTCGAAATCCAGATAAAACGCATATTCAAAGTCGCCGGTCCTCATGGGGCGGCTTTCTATTTTAGTCAGGTTCAGCCCCTCAATAGCGAACCGGGACAGGGTGCGGTAAAGCGACCCCGTTTCGTGGGGGATGGAAAATATCAGGCTGATTTTGCCTGCCTCCGGCGGAATCACCGCGCGTTTGGATATGGCGATGAACCGGGTGCAGTTGTGGGGAACCGACTGGATATCCCGCTCCAGAATTTGCAGGCCATACAGATCGGCCGCCTGTTCGGACGCAATCGCGCCGATGGTAGGATCGCCGCTGCGGGCTACCATATCCGCCGCCATGGCCGTATTGGCGTAAGCGTGGGCGTGCAACCCGTGCGATACGATGTATTCGCCGCACTGAGACAGCGCCTGGTGATGGGAATACACATCGGTTATATGTTGTGTGCCGGGCAGGGCCATCAGGCAGTGGTGCACCTTCACCACCGCCGCCGACACAATGGAAAACCGGTGCGCCAGGATCAGGTCGAACACTTCGTTGACCGATCCGGTCGAAGAATTTTCCACCGGCACCACACCGTAATCGGCGCGTCCATCCTCTACAGCGGCAAACACCTCAGCAAAGGAGGCCACAAACAGCGGCTCCCGCCCGTCCTCGCGGCAAAAGGGAAACATGGCGCGCGCCGCCTCATGGGCGAACGCACCGGCGCAGCCCGCACAGGCCACGCGCGTCTGCCCCGTACAAAGCGGCCTCTGCCGCGCCGACGCGATTTCCTGCCGCAGCGCGTTCCCCGCGCCCATGCGCCGGTGCTGCAGCGCGCGGGAGGTATCCATCATAGTGGCGAATACGAGTTGCGCCGCTTCGGGATAGCCTGCCGCGTGCGGCCGCTCCCGCCGCACCTGCTCGGCGGCCTCCCGAAGCACCTCTGCTTCCCGTCCGGCGTTGAGAACCGGTAGGCCATGCTCTGCTTTATAAGCGGCCACCGCCGCCGAGCAGTCCATCCGCCGGCAGAGCAGGGCCGCCATCGCTTCGTCTATCTCATCGATCTGCCGGCGCAGTTCGGTTAAATCCATCACCGCACCCCCGTTTCGGTTTGCAGGATATCCAGAATCCCCACAGCCAAAGCTGCTTCTACTACCGGCAGGGCCCGCGGGACAATGCAGGGATCGTGCCGGCCCTTGATAATCAGCTTAGCGTTTTCCCGTGTTTTACAGTCGATGGTGTCCTGCTCGCGACTGATGGAGGCGGTGGGCTTAATAACGGCCCGCACGATCAGCGGCATACCGCTGGTGATGCCGCCCAAGATGCCGCCGTTGTGGTTGGTCGCTGTGACCACGGACCCGTCCTCCCGGTACCTCCAGCAATCGTTGGCCTCGCTGCCCCGCATACCGGCCAGCCGAAAACCATCTCCGAATTCCACGCCTTTGACCGCCGGAATACCGAACAGGAGGGGGGCCAGCCGGTTCTCCACCCCGTCGAACATAGGGGACCCCCAGCCGGCCGGCAGGCCGACCGCCGCCGCTTCCACCAGACCGCCCACACTGTCGAGATCCAGCCGTGCCGTTTCCACCGCGTCACGCATTTTCTGTTCCACCGAAGGATCGTTCAGCGAAAAGGGGACAGCGGACAGCCGGTCGAGCTGTTCCGCCGTTACAGCGGCGCTGTTAAACGGCTGGTCGGCGATGCCGGCAATTGCGGCGATATGGCCGCCCACCGTAATGCCGTGCCTCTTTAAAATCTGGCGGCAAACTGCCCCCGCGAACACCAGCGGCGCGGTCAGCCGGCCGCTGAAGTGGCCGCCGCCGCGGATATCGTTAAAGCCGCCGTACCGTATCGCCCCCGTATAATCCGCATGTCCCGGGCGGGGCATGCGCAAGATATTGGCATAATCCCCCGATCGCTGGCTTTCATTCTCGATCACCATGCAAAGGGGCGCTCCTGTGGTGTGAAGGGGTGCGCCGCTCCCTTCGCATACGCCGGACAGGATACGGGGCGTGTCGCTTTCCCGCCGGGTGGTGGCGGTTTTGTCTGTTCCCGGCGCGCGGCGAGCCATCTGCACCCGTACCGCGTCCATATCAATCTCTTCGCCGGCAGGCAGGCCGTCCAGCACGCAGCCGATCGCCTCCCCATGGCTTTCCCCGAATATGGATAGTTTCAGCCTCTGTCCGATTATGGATGCCATATGGTTTGTCCCCCAATCCCATGAAAATCCTTAAAAAAGGTCGGCCAGCTTTTCCCCACGCTGTCCGCGTCGGTTACCGTTACGGCATGGATGCTTCCCAATGCCGCCACCGCCATACTCATGACGATGCGATGATCGTTGTATCCCTGGACGAAGCCGCCGCGCAGGGGAAATCCTCCCCGTATGAGCAGGCCGTCCGGTTCTTCCGTAATGTTCGCGCCAATCCGGCGAAGGCCGTCGGCTACGGCTGCCAGACGGTCGCTCTCCTTAATCCTGAGCCTGCCGGCGTTATAAATATGGGTCTCCCCCTGTGCGTAAGCGGCTACCACCGCTAATATGGGCACCAGATCGGGAATCTGCGCCGCGTCGATAGGGATTCCCGTCAGCGGCGCTTTTCGGCAGAGCAGGCCGTCCGATTCCTCCACAATATCCGCGCCAAACCGCCGTAGCAGGGAGACGATGGTTTTGTCTCCCTGCGCTGCCTCTGGGTCGAGACCCCGCAGACGTACCTGGCCGGCAATCGCCCCCGCCGCCAGAAAGAAGGCGGCCTGCGACCAGTCCTTTTCCACGCGGTACGACTGCGGCGTATACGCTTGTCCTCCGGGAATATCCCATCCGTCCGTCCGGGGAAGAATGACAACGCCCGCCTGCCGCAGGGTGCGAAGGGTCATCTCCACATAACCCGCCGATTCCAGCGGGGTCGTCAGCCGCAGCACGCTGTCTTCCCGGCAGAGGGGCAGCGCGAACAGCAGGCCGGTCAGAAATTGGCTGGATATGTTGCCGGGCACCGCATAGTCTCCAGCCTCGAGCCGGCCGGACAGGGTGAGCGGCAATCCCCCGCCCGGATTATACAGGTGCAGGCCATGGGCCGGCAAGCACTCGGCGTAGACCCCCAGCGGCCGCTGGGGCAGCCGGCCCCGGCCTACAAAGGTGGCCGGTATACCCTTGACACCAAACAGCGGAATTAAAAACCGCAGCGTTGAGCCACTCTCGCGGCAGTCCACCACCGGGGCTTCCGGGACAGCGGCGTGGGCAAATACGGCGGTGTCTCCCTCTTTTCGGACGGAAACGCCCCATCCGGCGACACCCTCCAGTGTAGCCGCCATATCGGCGGAGGGAAGTACCCCCTCCACCCGGCCGCTTCCCGCCAGAGCCGCTGCGATCAACGCCCGATGCGCCGCGGATTTAGAGGGGGGAACCAGTCCCGAACCGTGAACCGGCCCGGGCAGACAGGTAACCGTGCTCATGGGTCGCTCTCCTTTCGTTCGCTGAGAATACTCAAGCGTCCTCGCCCCGCAAAAACGCGCCCAGCAGCGACAGGGGCAGCCGGTAAATAAAACTGTCACCAATGGTATGCAGCAGCGCGAGATCGATCGTGTCGCCCGCCCGCTTTTTATCGTTGGCCACGCCGGGCAGGTAATCGTCCAGGGTGGCGGTATCCGCAATGGGCAGGTCGTAGCACTGCAAAGCCCTCATAATGCGGGCCGTCGTCCCCTCTTCCGTCAGTTTCTGGCGCTCCGCCGCCTCGCTGATAATCACCATGCCGAGCGCCACGGCCCGGCCGTGTGTCAATGCCGTATAATCATAATATTTTTCCAGGGCATGGCCCATGGTATGGCCGAAATTGAGCAGCTTGCGCTCTCCCGACTCGTTCTCATCCCGTTCCACTATGCCCTTTTTAATTTCCATGCAGCGGGCAATGGTGTTCTCCATATGCGTTTTATCCATCGCCGTCCCCGCCTCCAGCTGTGCGAACAGTTCCGCATCCTTGATGCAGGCGGTTTTGATGACCTCAGCCATGCCGTCGGCAAATGTTTCCGGGGGCAGCGTGGCAAGCGACTGGATGTCCGCGATCACCCGTATCGGCTGCCAGAAGGAGCCGACCAGGTTTTTGCCTTCCTCAATATCCACACCAGTTTTGCCGCCGATGGATGCGTCCACCTGTGCGAGCAGAGTTGTCGGAATCTGTATGAAATCCGTCCCCCGCAGCCAGGTCGCCGCTGCAAAACCGGTCATATCGCCGGTCACACCGCCGCCGAGTGCCACCAGCAGGTCCTGCCGGGTCAGCGCCATGGCGGCCAGCTTGTGGTAAATATCCGCAATAACCGACAGCCGTTTGTGCTCTTCGCCCGCATCGAATACGAATACGTCGGCCGTATAGCCGGCCGCCTCGAACGAGCGCAGCACCCGTCCCGCCAACAGCGGAAAAACATGGGAATCGGTCACAATCAGGGCACGGGTGCCCTGATTGACTTCGCGCGCCAGGTCTCCGGCGCGGTCCAGCAGCTCCCGCCCCACCACGATATCGTAGGGCCGGGAGGTCTGTACATGTATGATTGTCATGAGGCATTCCTCCTTTGGTTCCTGTTACGGGTTTTCTTCTTTGCGGAGCCGGCCCTCCGCCAAAATCTGTTCCAGTGCCGGCCGGTCGCCGGCGGCAATCGTGTCACGGTATGCCTGCAGCCGGCCGATCAGGCCGTCAATTTCCTCGCACAGCGCTTCGCTGTTCAGCAGGAACAGCCGGCTCCAGAGCGTCTCATCCACGGTCGCGACCCGGGACACATCCCGGTAGCTTCCCGCGGAAAACCCACGGTACTGCGGGCAGCGCGGCGACTGGACATAGGCGCCGGCCAGCACATGGGGAAGCTGGCTGGTAAACGCGATGATGCGGTCATGCTGCTGCGGCGTGGTAATCGTGAGATGGGTGCACCCCATCTCACGCGCCAGCGTCTCCATCCGCTCCCGCGCTTCCGGATCGGTGTCCGCCGTGGGGGTGAGAATATAGTTTGCACCGACGAACAGATCCGCGTCGGCATTGCCAAAGCCGCTGTGTTCCTTACCGGCCATGGGGTGCCCGCCTATAAACCGCAGCCCGTGCTGCGTGCAGAGCGGCTCGCACGCCTCCACAACCGCGCGTTTGACACCGCAGACGTCGCTGACCACAGCCCCTTTAGGTATAGCGGCGATATGCGCGGGCAAAAATTCCAGCAGATGCTGCGGAGCCAGCGCCAGCAGGACCGTGTCCACCCCCGCCAGCCGCTCCGGGCCGCCGGCCTCATCGACCGCCCCTTGCGAAAGGGCCGCTTCGCACACCGCCGGGTTGCAGTCAATGCCGACCAGGCGGTGATTCGTTCGACGGCGAAGGGACAGCGCCATAGACCCGCCGATCAATCCTAATCCGACAATGGCAATGGTATGCGTACCCATGACTCAACCCCGTTCAGAGACAGTTTTCCCGAAAAGCGATGCCACATCCCTGATGCGGGCCGACAGCTTATCAAACTGCGCGGGGGTAATGGACTGCGCCCCGTCCGAAAGCGCGTGGGGCGGGTCGTTATGCACTTCGACAATAAGGCCGTCGGCTCCGGCCGCGATGGCCGCCAGCGTCAGCGGCTCCACCAGGCTGCTGATTCCCGCCGCATGGGAGGGATCAACCACTACCGGCAGGTGGGATAGCGATTTCAGCAGCGGAATCGCTGAAATGTCCAGCGTGTTGCGGGTCATAGTTTCAAAGGTGCGAATGCCCCGCTCACACAAAATGACGTTTTCATTACCGGCCGCCATGATATATTCGGCGCTCATCAGCAATTCCTCGATGGTGTTGGCCAGTCCCCGTTTTAACAGAATGGGCTTATCGACTTTGCCCAATTCCTTGAGCAGTTCAAAATTCTGCATGTTGCGGGCGCCTACCTGTATGATGTCCACATCCTCGAACAATACCATATGAGAGGCGGACATAATTTCCGTAACGATCGGCAGGCCGGTCTTGGCGCGGGCTTCTTTCAGCAGTTCCAGCCCACCGGCACGCAGACCCTGGAACGAATAGGGCGACGTGCGGGGCTTAAACGCGCCCCCGCGCAGGAACGCCGCGCCTGACGCCTTGACACTTTCGGCGATGCTGACAATCTGCTCCTCGCTTTCCACCGAACAGGGACCGGCGATGACGCCGAGCTTACCCCCGCCAATTACCGAACCACCGCCCAGGTCGACGACGGTATCTTCGGGATGAAACTTACGGTTAGCCTTTTTATATGGCTCCTGCACACGTTTGACGCTTTCTACCAGGTCCTGCGCGCCGACCGATTCAATATCCACGGTGGCTGTGTCGCCCAGCAGCCCCAACACCGTCGACTGAGCGCCGAACCAGGCGTTGACCTTAACATTATACTGATCGGACAGCTGATGGGAGAACGCCTCCACCTGGGCGGCGGTAGCGCCGGGCTTCAACACGATAATCATACGAAACACACCTTTCAACGTTAAAAATAAAAGCGGAACTCACTTTCATGAGTTCCGCTACCATTACCAAAAGAATTGCCGTTGGGAATGCCGAATGCTCATGACACCGATTTAGTTTTAGGGCAGCCAAAATAGTTCCGACCAAAAAAGCCGAAACCAAAAAAGCCCATAAATCGATTGTCATAAGACAAATGCAGCATATTTACAGCCCTCGCAAAATTTTCTGGTTTTGATCATACACCGTTTACGCGATGTTGTCAACACTTATCCGGGATTTCTCCGAAAAGTTTTCACCGCGTCCCGGATTGCCTGCGCCACCTGTTCCGGCGCTTGTTCCCCGTCCACTTCGATATCCGCCGCCGCCCGGTACAGCGGTATACGGCGGTCATGCAGCTCCCTCACCGCTGCTTCTTTGTCTGTCCGGGCCAGTAGCGGCCGGGTGTTGTCATCCTTCAAACGCTGAAGGATCGCCTCAGGCGACACGGCGATCAGCACGATGCAGCCAGTGCTCCGCAGCATGGCCGCGTTTTCGGGAAAAGTCAGTGCTCCGCCGCCTGTGGCAATCACCAGCCTGTTCTGCCGGCACAGCGTGGCACAGGCCTCCCTTTCCCTTTTCCGAAAATCCACCTCACCGAACCGTTCGAAGATAGCCGACACCGTCATTCCGGCCTGTTCCTCAATATAGGCATCCATATCCACAAACCGGAAACCGGTCATTTCCGCAAGCTGGCGTCCCACAGTGGTCTTGCCGCAGCCCATAAATCCACACAGCACGATATTATCCATGAAAGGTTCGCTCCATTTCCTCCAGCGCTTCCTCGATCACACCGGCCACAGCCTGTGAGTCAAATTCACGACCAAACCAAATGCTCTGCGCGTCTGCCGCCTGCCATACCAGCATGGCCATACCGCCGATCGTCAGGGCGCCCGCCGCCTTTGCCCGGGCCAGCAGCCGCGTTTCCCGGGGATTGTATATCGCATCGAAAACCGCCCGTGAACGGGACAACACGCCATCCGGCACGGGAGAAACGTCCGCATGGGGATACATACCCACTGGCGTGGCATTGATCAACAGATCAAACGTCCCCTCCAGCGCGGACAGAGAGGTGATGGTGTAATCCACGGCGGGCGCCAGCTTAAGCACAAACCGGCGCAGATCCTCCGCCGCCGGATAACAGCCCGCCAAT
>URYP01000080.1 GCA_900552115.1 uncultured Oscillospiraceae bacterium
TCCAGACTCCGCAGATTTTTCATCGTGAACTGTATCGGCAGGCTTTGGAGGTCGCCGTCCGGACCGGGCGGGACTATACCGATGACTGCCAGTTGATGGAGGCTGCGGGCCATCCGGTACACCTCTGCGAAAGCGATTACGGCAATATAAAAATCACCACGCCGGAGGATGTTGTTCTGGCGCGCGCTATGATGGCGGAAAGGACGGGGATCGCTATGCGAATCGGCCACGGATATGATGTGCACCGTCTGGTGCCGGGCCGGCCGCTTGTAATCGGCGGCGTCACGATTCCTTATGAGAAAGGATTGGACGGACATTCCGACGCGGATGTATTGCTCCACGCCGTCATGGATGCGCTGCTGGGCGCGGCGGCGATGGGGGATATCGGCGCGTGGTTTCCGGATACGGACGAACGCTTCCGCGGCGCGGATAGCCGCGCCCTGCTGGATGAAACCAT
This sequence comes from uncultured Oscillospiraceae bacterium, assembly GCA_900552115.1. GTDB lineage: Bacteria > Bacillota > Clostridia > Oscillospirales > Acutalibacteraceae > UMGS1474. The sequence goes on from URYP01000080.1 coordinate 458, forward strand.
GCGCCTGATCCGGGAAAAAGGCTATCGCGTCGGCAATATCGATGCTACCATCCTGGCACAGGAGCCAAAAATGAAGCCCTTTATCCCCACCATGCGGCAGTGTATCGCATCCGCTGCCGGTGTTCCAGAGGAACAGGTCAGCGTCAAGGCGACCACGGAGGAGGGGCTCGGTTTTACCGGGGAAAAACAGGGTATTGCAGCCCACGCGGTCTGTCTGCTGATCCCTTAATTTTGATAAGCGCCCCATACGCACTCCTCCTCCTGTCTGCATATACTGTGAGTGACAAGCATCGCTATTTTGTTAGACAGGAGGAATTGACATGCAGGTGTATTTTCAGGTCAGTTCGATCACGGCCGCTATGCGGGGTAAAGGCGTACTGGACCGCAACGGCATAAAATCGTATATGGCCCGTGCCATCCACGACGACGGAAATAATGGCTGCGGATACAGCTTGATGGTGAATGATAATGCCGACCGTGCCGAACAGCTGCTCCGCTCGTCGGGTATCCGTGTTCGCGGGATCCGCAAAGGGGATGGCCATCCGTGATCTATCTTGACAACGCTGCCACCACATGGCCCAAACCGGCCTGTGTGCGGATGGCGGTGGAACGGGCGCTGGAGGTTTATGGAGCCAATCCCGGCCGGGGTGGGCACAAAATGAGCATGGCATCGGCCAGGGAGGTGTACCGCTGCCGGGAAACGGCGGCGGCTTTTTTTCATGCGGCCGATGAAACCCGGGTTATATTTACCGCAAACTGCACTATGTCGCTGAATATGGCGATACGGGGCATTTTAAAAAACGGGGGACGGGCCGTGATCTCCAGCCTGGAGCACAACGCTGTTCTGCGGCCGCTGCACGCCCTGTCGCCGCTTCACCCTGTTTATGACGTGGCGCGGGTGACGCCCGGTGACGACGACGCCACGGTCGAAGCGTTCCGGGCCTGTATAACCCGTTCAACCAAAGTTATTATCTGTACGCAGGCATCCAATGTGTTCGGCGTGCGCCTGCCCATCCGGCGCATCGGGGAGCTGGCCCGCCGCAATGGATTGTTGTTTGTGGTGGACGCGGCGCAGAGCGCCGGTGTCTGTCCGATCGATATGGAGAAGGACAACATCGATTTCCTGTGCGTACCGGGACATAAGGGGCTGTACGGCCCCATGGGCACCGGTATGCTGATATGCGGCACCCGTTATGAATTGCCTGCCCTGATGCAGGGAGGAACCGGCAGCCAGTCGCTCAGGCCGGAGCAGCCCGACGACCTGCCCGACCGCCTGGAAAGCGGCACATTGAATGTTCCCGGCATCTGCGGACTGCAGGCAGGGCTGTCTTTCGTCTCCTCGAGAGGAGTAGAGGCCATTGCGGCGCAGGAAATGGAACATGTCCGCCTGCTTTATACCCGCCTTCAAAACGGTGGGGGCGTGCGGTTTTATACCGATCCGCCCACGCTTGCCCGGTCGGTGCCGCTGCTCAGCGTCAATGCCGGCAATATCCCCAGTGAGGAAACCGCCGCTTATCTCGCGGGGCAGGATATCGCTGTGCGCGCCGGGCTGCACTGCGCGCCGCTGGCGCACAGACATTTTGGCACGGTGGAACAGGGAACGGTGCGCCTGGCGCCCTCCGTGTTCACGACGCGGCAGGACATCGAACGCGTCAGCCGCATTTTTACGCATTATGTAAAAATCCAAAGAAACCCATTGCAATGCGCGGACAATATGGTAAAATAAAATAGAGATCAAATAAAAAATGGACAGGATATAAAATGGAAAGGAGGAACGGGAATGGCCGATTTTTTTGCGGAAATCTGGAGCAATATTGCGGCATTTGTCACATCCTATCGATGGATTATCGATACGGTCGATATCGCGCTGGTGGCTTTTGTTATTTACAGCCTGATCAAGTTGGTGCGCGATTCCCGGGCGGAGCAATTGCTCAAGGGCATTCTGCTGATGGTTGCGGCCTATATCGTTTCTTCCTCCCAGCTGCTCGATTTAAAAGCCATCAATTACCTGCTGAAAATGGTATTTGACAACGCGTTGATCGTCCTCGTGGTGATTTTTCAGCCGGAGATACGGCGCGCACTGGAACAGGCCGGACATTCCAGCCTCAACAATCTGGGCATATTCAATTTTGGGTCGGAGGAAACCGAGCAGCGCATGCAGCGGTGGCAGTCCACTATTGCCGCCATTGTGGAGGCGGTTCAGATATTGCAGCGCCAGAAAATGGGGGCGCTGATTGTTATCGAGCGCAATACCAAGCTGGGCGAAATCATCAATTCCGGCACCCTGGTCAATGCCGACCCGACCGCCGAGTTGATTGGGAATATCTTTTTCAATAAAGCACCGCTTCATGACGGCGCCATGATCATTCGTGACGGCAAAATCCATGCGGCCGGCTGTATACTGCCGTTATCCGACAATCTGCAAATCAGCCGGGAGCTGGGTACCCGTCACCGCGCGGGGCTGGGTATGAGTGAAAATTCCGACGCGCTGGTGGTGATCGTGTCGGAAGAAACCGGCACGGTGTCTCTGGCGGTAGCCGGTGAACTAAAGCGCAACTTCACGCCCGAAGCGCTTCGGGTAGCGCTGGAAAACGGCGTCCTGTGGTACAATACCCATGCGGATAAAGAGGGCGACTCCAAACGCAAGTGGCTGCGAAGGAGGAAGACCAAATGAGTGGAAAAGTGTCTTTTAACAAATTCCTTCGCAACGATAAACTGATGATTATCTGTTCCGTTATCCTGGGCATTATCATCTGGTATTCGGTAGTTTACGGCCCCAGCGTAACGGAAGAAAAAAGTATTATGGTACCGATTACGGTCCGCCTCAACACCTCCGCCGAGCAGGGGGAGAATCTGCCCGGGCAGTATTTCCAGGTTTTGTCTAAGAGTCTCAACACGGTGGAAGTCGTCGTCAGCGGCAACCGCTCCGCCCTTGGAAAGCTGAAAGCTGAGGATATCGTTGTCAGCGCTGATCTGAGCGATGTCCTGCAGGCGGTGGACGATTACGCAGTGGAGCTGAAAGCCTCTAAAAATCCCAGCAGCGCGGTCACGGATTATACGATCGAGGAACTGAAAACCCGCCAGATTAAGGTGAGCTGCGATTATGTGGGCGAGACCAATTATGTGGTGGAAAAGGACATTTCCTCCGTCAAGGTAACCGACGAAAGCAAATACCAGCTCGGCACGCCGGTGCTGGACTCCCAACTGTTCCCCAACGAAAGCGTGACGGTTTCCGGGCCGAAAAAGGTGCGTGACCGCATTGCAAAAATCGTAGCCCGTGTCGACAGCAGCAAAGCGGTTAAGGAGTCCACCGTGTTTGAAGCCAAGCTGACGGCCTATGACAGCAGCGGCAAACAGGTGGATCTGTCCCAGTGCACGTTCCCGAAACTCGCTGACCAGGATGAACCGACGGTGGCGCAGCTTACGGTACCGGTCAACTATTTTGCCAAGGTGACTCTGGGAATCAAGGCAACAAATATTCCGGAAGCCTATAAAAACCAGGATGGTTTCATCACTCTGAATCCGAAGACTCTGGATCTGCTGGGTCAGGAGGAGGAAGTGGTCAAACTGGCAGAGGAACTCAAAGAAATACCGCTCAATTTTGACAATATTCCGCTGACCACCCAGGAAATCGCCGTACCGCTGAATATTCCGTCCCATGTTACAGTCGCCGATAACACCAAATCGGTTAAAGTGAAGATCAACATGGCGGATTTTTCGTCCCGTAAGATCGCGGTACCGCTCTTTAAGTCCGACGGCAAAACGCTGGCGTCGAATGTGACGATTAAGAACCGGCCCGGCAGCACCACCATGACGGTCACCAGCAAAACGCTGGCGGTAACCGTTATCGGCCGTAAATCTGATGTTTCGGATTTGAAGGCCAGTGATTTGAAAGTGGTTATCGATATGAAGAAAGCGGCGGATGCGGGTGGGCTCAACACCTACCCGGCCAGGGTCACGATTTCCGGCAAAAAAACCGTTTGGATATACTACGGCGGCGATGCAAAGGACAGCTACGAAGTGTATATCAACACCAAAACGTCATAGTCACGTATACCATAAAGACCGCTTCCGTGCAACGGGAAGCGGCCTTTGTTTTTCAGGAAAACAATTGAAATAACATACGGAAAATGCTATACTGAAACAATACGAGTATCTTTTTTGCGGTTATTTACGGGATGGAGGAAAAAAATGAGCTTTAAACGCTGGGTGTTTTCAACGCCCTATAAGGAGGAAGCGGTGCAGCTGTCGCAAGACACTGGCATCAATGCTTTCCTTCTTTTCCTTCTGACCATGCGCGGTTTCCATACCGCGGAAGATATAGCCGAATTTATGCTGGGCGGACCGCTGTCGGATGATCCTTTTGCTTTTGCCGATATGGACTTAGCGGTTGCCCGTATCCAAAAGGCGTTGGATACGGGCGAAATGATTGCCATATTCGGCGATTATGACGCCGACGGGGTGACGGCTACGACACTTCTGTATTCTTATTTACGGGATCGTGGCGCACGGGTTACCTATCTCGTACCGAAACGGGAGGGAACCGGATATGGCATGCATCCGGAAGTCGTGGATGCATTGGCCGAACGCGGCGCTACGCTGATTATCACGGTGGACAACGGCATAGCCGCGGTAGAAGAAACGGCTTATGCAGCCGAAAAGGGCATCGACGTGGTGATCACCGACCATCACCAGCCCCAGGATACCTTGCCTGCGGCCGTGGCGGTGGTTGATCCTCATCGACCGGACTGCGGCAGTTCCTTTAAGGATTACGCCGGGGTGGGCGTCGCATTCAAACTGGTCTGTGCGTTGGAAGGGGACGACGATAGCGTTTTGGAACGCTATGCCGATTTGGTAGCCGTCGGGACTCTGGCTGATGTCATGCCCCTCCGTGGAGAAAACCGGCTGCTGGTACGCGAAGGCCTGCGCCGCCTTAATGAACAGGACCGCCCCGGATTTGAGAAGCTGGCCGAGGCCGCCGGATTGGCGGGCAAAGCGTTGACCGCCACCAACGCCGTTTTTACCATCGCGCCGCGAATCAACGCCGCGGGCCGGATGGGGGCGGCGGACAAGGCGGTGCGCCTGCTGCTGGAGGAGGATCCCGGCCGGGCCTTGGAGCTGGCCGAAGAAATACAGGCCATGAACGGTCAGCGCCAGTCGGTGGAAGCGGATATCCTGTTGCAGGCCGACGCCCTGCTGGCGGAACACCCCGCGTGGCGGCGGGACCGCGTCCTCGTGCTTTGCGGACATCGGTGGCACAACGGCGTGGTGGGGATTATCGCGGCACGGCTGACCGACCGCTATGGCAAGCCGTGTATTGTTTTTTCTGAGGATGATGGGATAGCCAAAGGCTCCGGGCGCAGTGTAAAAGGGTTTTCGCTTTTTGAAGCGATTTCAGCCTGTGCGGAATTGACGGAAAGCTTTGGCGGCCATGAACTGGCGGCTGGCGTCAAAATCAACGCTCAGCGCCTTGATGAATTCCGGGAGACGATCAACCGCTATGCCGCCAGCCGCTATCCGGTTATGCCGGTTCCGGAACTGCAAATCGACTGCAAGCTGGCCCCCTCCCAGGTAGATACGGAAAAGCTCGGCCTGCTATCGGCGCTGGAACCGACCGGAACCGGCAACCCAGTGCCGTTATTCGGGTTGTTTCACATGCGTCTGGACAATATTCTGCCGGTGGGCGGCGGAAAACATTTGCGGCTGTCCGTGTCGCGGGATAACGTCCGCCTGGCGGTAATGAAATTCAAAAGTACTCCCCAAAATTTTTCCATTCCCTGCGGAAGCATGGTGGATATTGTTGTCACCATGGAACGCAACGAGTTCCGCGGTGTTGTGTCCCCCTCATTGATCGTTCAGGATATCCGCCCCTCATCCATTGATCAGGAGGCGCTGCTGGCCGGGCTGAGTGGGTTCGAACGCGTCATGCGGCGGGAACTCACGCCGGAAGAGGCGCGGACAGTGGTTTTGCCGGAGAGGGACAGGCTGGCGGGATTTTACCGGCTGCTGCGGGCCCGTCCTGTTTGGGAGGGCACATTTGACCAGCTTTGCCTGTTGGCGGGTGACGGCTGCGGGGAGCCGATGACCTTGCTTTTAATGCTGGAAATTTTGCAGGAGGCCCACCTGATTATCTGGACGGATCGGGGCATCGTATATACCATAGAGACGCCCAAAGCCGCCGGCAAGGCGGATTTGTCGCAAACGCCGACCATGCGCTATCTGCAAAAGGCAAAAGAGGATGCACTATGATTGTAAAAGAAGACATTATTGCCCAGCTGAAAAGCCTGGTGGAAAAAAATGAAAAGAAATACGACTGGGATCAGCTGGAAAAAGCGATCCGTGTCGCCTGTGACGCGCATGAAGGGCAGAAACGGTCTTCCGGCGAGGAATACATCTGTCATCCGCTGCAGGTCGCCTGTATCCTGATTGAACTCGGTATGGATAACGAAACCATCCAGGCGGCGATTTTGCACGATGTGGTGGAGGATACCTCCGTTACGCTCGAGGATATTCGCAAAACATTCGGCGCGGAAATCGCCGCGCTGGTGGACGGGGTTACCAAGCTCAATAAAATCCCTTTTTCCACCCGTGAGGAGCAGCAGGCCGAAAATGTCCGTAAAATGCTGCTGGCCATGTCGCAGGATATCCGGGTGATCATTATCAAGCTGGCCGACCGGCTTCATAACCTGCGCACCATCAGTGCGCTGCCGGAGCAGAAACAGCTCGACAAGGCCAAGGAAACCATGGATATTTTTGCGCCCCTGGCGCACCGCCTCGGTATCCGTGCCGTCAAGGAGGAGCTGGAGGACCTATCGCTGCGGATTCTCGACCCGGTCGCCTACAAGGATATTGAAGAAGCGCTGGCCATGCACACCCATGAACGCACGGCTTTCCTCAAGGATATCCAGGAGCGGATCCGGGAACGCATGGCGGATTATCACATCGATGTGTTCGTTTCAGGGCGGGTCAAAAGCATTACCGGTATTTATCGCAAAATGTATATGCAGGGAAAAACCTTTGAGGAAATTTACGATGTCTATGCGGTGCGGGTCATTGTAGATACCGTCAACGACTGTTATAACGTGCTGGGTATCGTTCACGATATGTTCCGTCCGCTGCCCAACCGGTTCAAGGACTATATCTCCACCCCCAAGTCCAACATGTATCAGTCGCTGCATACCACGGTAATCAGCAAGGAAAAAATACCTTTTGAAGTGCAGATCCGCACCTGGGAAATGCATTACACGGCGGAATACGGTATTGCCGCCCACTGGAAATACAAGCTGGGCATACAGCGCAAAGACAAGCTGGAGGAACGGCTGGCGTGGGTGCGCCAGTTCATCGAAAGCCAGCAGGACGTCAACGACGCGGAGGATATCGTCCGCTCCATCAAAACCGACCTGTCCTCGGACGATGTCTTCGTCTTCACGCCGAAGGGGGACGTCATCACACTGCCGGTTGGCGCCACCGTGGTCGATTTTGCTTATGCGATCCACTCCGCGGTGGGCAACCGGATGGTGGGCGCCAAAGCGGATGGCCGTATTGTACCGTTGGATTATCAAATCAAAACCGGTGAGATCATCGAGGTGCTGACCACCAGCGCGCCGGGACACGGCCCCAGCCGTGACTGGCTGAGCTTTGTCAAAACCGGCGAGGCGCGGAACAAAATACGTTCCTGGTTTAAAAAGGAACGGCGGGAAGAAAACATTGAACAGGGCCGGACGGAGTTGGAGCGGGAGCTGTCCCGCAACAACATCCGCCTGTCGGATGAGCATATGCAGGAATTCCTCATGGCACAGTGCCGCAAACAGCACTGTGAAACGCTGGAGGATTTTTATGCGGCTATCGGATACGGCGGCGTACTGCTCTCCCGGCTGATGCCCCGCATAAAAGAGGAATATGCCCGTATCACCAAGCAGGAAGAACGCACGCCCGAACAGCTGCGGCCGGCCAAGGCACGTCATAACAATGGCGGGGTCATCATCGAGGATATGGATAACTGCCTCGTCAAGTTTGCCCGGTGCTGTAATCCGGTGCCGGGGGACGACGTCATCGGCTTCATCACCCGCGGGTTCGGTGTGTCGGTGCATAAACGGGATTGCGTCAACGTGCCCCTTCGCATCGAGGACGCGGCGGAGCCGGAACGCTGGGTGTCGGTGCGATGGGAAAATGATGTAAAATCCGAGTTTAAGGCGGCACTTCAGATTCTGGCCTCCGACCGGGAGGGGCTGCTGATGGATGTGACGGCGCAATTGGCGGGCATGCACGTGGCTATCCACGATTTTCACGCCCGCGAACCCCGGGAAGGGACGGCGGCGCTAAGCATCACGGTGGGCGTGGGCAGCGTGGAGCATTTGCAGACGGTCATATCGCGTTTGTCCAAAATTCCGGGCGTTCACCAGGTGTCCCGGCACAGCAATTCATAAACCAGGTTATGTTTTGTGCAACCTACAGGATAGCCAGAGGGGCAGCCGGTCGGCTGCCCCTCTGGTTTTATATCGTTGGGAATACTGTTCAAATATCGTTTATTCCGCCACTTCCCGGTTTTTCAGTCGGCGGAACATGCCGGGAGACATCCCGGTATTCTTTTTAAAAAAGTAAAAAAAGTAATTGCTGTCGGAAAACCCCATGGTTTCCGCAATGGTTTTTATAGGCAAATCGGTGGATTGCAGCAGTAGTTTACTGTTGCTGATTTTCTGGTGTGTGATGTATACGTGGGGGCCTATACCAAAGGCGCGCTGAAAAACCTTGGTTATTTTGGACAGGGGCAGGGAGAGGATATCGGCGATTTTGGACACCGATAAGTCGCTGTCCTGCATGTGGTGATCGATACAGGTTTTGATCACCTGTGCCAGCCCGCTTTGCTCATCAATGCTTTGCAGGGTGGGCAATACGCAAGTATGGACAAGCGCGGTTAAAAGCAAAATGGTATTGGAAACCACCTCTTGGGCGTCGAGAAAAGAGGCGAGTGTGGTATGATAGGATTCAATCAGGCCTTTTGTATTTATTCCCGTAAAAACAGTGGGCATAAAGATGCCGTAGGTATTCATAATGGAATCGATGGTGTTTCCGCTGACATTGATCCATTTGGCAATAAAGGGATTGTCCGGATGGCTGATCAGGATATGGCTGGTGCCGGCCGGCATAATGACCGTGTCCCCCTTC
>URYP01000081.1 GCA_900552115.1 uncultured Oscillospiraceae bacterium
AGCCTAAAAAAGCCCCGCGGATTTTCCGCGGGGCTTTTTTCTAAATGAACTGGCGTAAAAACTCCGGCGTGCCTGCCCGGTTATTTAAAGCTCCGGATCTTTAAAGGGATCCTCGATATCCACGTTGTTGTCGCCAATTCCCGATTCGGTCAGGATATCGGTAAAGGTAAACCGTTCAATTTGCAGTTCCGGGGAAATATATGTTTTTTTCATAGTCAGATTCCTCTTTTCTGTTTTAGACGGTAGGCAGGGTTACCGTGTAGGTCTGGATGGAACTGTACGTTGTGACGTCCCCGGACGCGGTTTTCACCGTAACATAGGCCATAGCCTGCCGCACGCGCCCGTCGGCCACATGGCGCAGGTTAATCATGTACTGGCGGTTGGGCACTTTGGAGGAAGCCGCCACTTTGATATAATCCTTGCCTTCCGTATATGAGCCGGTTTGGTTTGCGATATCCGCCAGGGTAGACGTGTTGCCCGGCGCGAAGTAGACGCCGTATTCCACGATTTCGGCATCCTTCGGGGCGTAAACCTGCGGAATAACCGTCAGCTTGTTGGTGCCCGGCCGGTCTTTTTCGGCGGTAATATAGGCTTTTTTCACCATAACGCGCGCCGCGTCCGCCGTCTCCTGCGGATCGTACTCAGACATAGTGGTGTAAACGGCTTTTATGGTGTTATCCCCGCTGACGTAAAAGGTATACGCTTCGTCAAACCCGACCACCATGTCGTCCAGCAGCCAATACGCGAAATTGCCCAGTACCGCGTCGTTTGCGGCGGCGGTTACCGTAATGCGCGTGTCGAAGCTGGCCTTGAAATCGCTGCCGGCTGACGGGCTGCCTGCCTGCGTGATAGACGCCGCATTGACGGCGTGGATATCGTAGAGCTGCTTGTCGTTTTGCCGATAATAGGCCGTGATGGAAAAAGCGGGATTATCGGCATCCAGGCTGGCCAGCAGGCTGTCGTCGGTCTCCGACCACTCGTAGAATTCGTATCCATAAATGTCGGGCGCTTTTTCCCTGGCCGCGGCCAGGGCCGTGTGGACGCTTGCAAGATCCGTCACCACCTGTACATCAAACAGCTTGTTCCCTTTGCCGTAGAAAACGGCGGCTTTTTCGCTATCCGTTTGTACAAAATAGGCGGTAACCGACCGGCCGGCGTCCACCGGAACATCCGCCAGGCTATTGCCACCGGCCGGCACCCATACACCGTTATGGTTCCATCCGGCCAGCGTATACCCCTCGTCGGCCTCAGCGGTCAAAGAGGTGGTGGCGCCATAAACCGGGTTATCCGGATAGGTGATGCTGCCGCCGCCGACCACGGCCGCATCACCGATCATATTGCTGAACGTATCCACGCTGCCGGGTTTCAGGCCGACCAAACGGATGTGGTCGATGTTGCCGGTGAAATCGTTAATATCACGGGTGAGTTTCAAATAAATTTCGTGTTCACCGGAACCCAGTGCAACCAATGTTTCCGGCGATACATCACAGGAGAACGTATCCCAAATATTCCAATTGTTGCTGCCGCTGACCATACCAGCTGAAATGGTCATCCGCCCCAGCTCCACGCCGCCGGTCAGGGCCGCCGTGGGGGTGTATTGATCGCGTACGCCGGTGGCGGTCAAATCGCCCCATGCCACGTCCATATCGGCATACAACGTATAGGTGATATTGGAAAGATGGGCAGTAGCCGCACGAACGGCAATCGCTTGCAGATTATCGATGTTGGCTTTGCCCAAATAGAACGTATCGCCGTTTTTGGTGCCGTCAATTTTGGTGGCATTGGGCCAATTCGAGTTGTTATCGGAAGCGCCCCACACATACTGCTCGCCTTCAACGGTGCAAGTATCGATGTGATTGGATTCCAACTCTTCCTCGTAGTACAGGGTGAAGTCGATATAGTTGCCTGCATATGTGGATGTTGTTTCGGGTACAAAATACAACGTATCGGCGCCGCTTACGGCCAGATCGGACAAATCAAAATAAGAGGTACGCAGGTTATCCACGGTATACCACTGATTGGTACCGGAGAAACGGGTGACATCCATCGCCAGGGTCTTTACCAAATGAGCGTCGTCTACCGAACCCTTGTACAGTTTCAGGTCGGTAGCGCCCGCCAGCATATACCGCACGGCAATACCTTTGAGGCGAGAGAAATTCACGCTGCTGTAAGCCAGTTGAATGCCGCTTTTGCTATCGATAACGCCGTAAACATCGCTGTATTCGGAATCGGCGCCGGCTTCGGTAATTTTAATTCTACCTTTTCCAAAACCGGAAGTGGAGGACAAAGAGGCGTTCAGGGCGTGGCCAAAATTGTAGGTTTTGGCCACGCTTACCGGATTAAAGGCGGGCTTGATGCAGGTGATTTTTACGTAGTCCATATTGCCGCCGTAGTTAAGGGGGTTTTCACTGCTTTCCACCTTTAAAAACAGAGAGTGGATGCCTTGAAGCCTCGCCCGGGATACGGTTGGGAGCAGCCCGGTCGAAAATTCGGTAAACTTGCGCCAGGCGCCATCGGTGTATTGACCGGTTAACTCGGCAATTTTATAACTATTTTCGCATGCCGCTTTGGCCGTGCCGTCAATATAAAAGCCATACACGGTGCCGCCGCTGGCAGACGCAACCGACAAAGCGAGTTGCTGCAGATCGGTGGTATCATAGTCGCCCAGATAGAATACATCGCCAGCGGCAGTACCGTCTAAAAACTTGCCGCCAGAAGCGCCGTCGTCGGCAGTGCTACCACGTGTATTGCTGGAACGATTGTCGGCATTGTCTTTGATATTTTCCATTTCAAAAACGGTTTCCGTCACATTCTGGCGGTATTTGGTCAGGGTGAAATAGTCTATATTACCGGTGTAATCGGTGCCGGTGGGATTCGTATCATAATTGGTTTTTAGAAATACCTTGTGAACGCCTTTGACTTGTTCGGCGTCTACTTGTACCGCCGCTTCAAATGTTTTGACTGTGTTCCAGTTGCCGCTGCCTTTCGCAGCCACCGCTTTGGCAACCAGCAGGGCCGGTTCGTCTACCGTGCCGTCGATATACAGATCGTACGAGCGGTTATCGCCCTGGCAGCCCACGGCAATGCTGAACGATTGCAGCCCGGTCAGATCAAACTCGCCAAAGGCAAACACAGCGCCGTTGCGAGTGCCGTCAATATCTTTTCCTCCCGAAAAGCCGGATACCTCTTTCACGCCGCCGCTGCCGATTTTCTCGGTGAACGTTTCGGCTTCGATCTGGACGGTTTCCAGCGGGTCACTGTACGCGCCAAAGGTCAGCACAGTGGCATCGAAGTTGCCGCAGAAGAGGCTGCCTGCGGGGGCTGTTTCCACTTTCAAAAACAGATCGTGCGTGCCGGACAGGCGGGCTGGGGTCGCGTCTGCCGTGAGCGGCAGGCTTTGCAGCTGGAATTTTTGCCAGCCTCCGGTAGAGGCGATCTTAGCCTCGGCAATTTTGGTGCCGAGAGCGTTTTTGGTACCGTCGATGTAAAGTGCATATACGGCGCCGCCGCCGCTGTGCGCCAGCGACAGGTCCACCGCTTGCAGTCCCGTCAGGTCTATGTCGTGAGCCAAACAGAACACTTGCCCCTCGCGCATATCGTCCAAATAGGTTTCGCCATTGGCCCCGTCGGATTTTACGCCTTTGTTTTCGTTGCTGGAACGGTTTTTGACATAGTCTTCCGCCTCAATCCTCAATGTCGTGTCCTTGCTGCCGGCAGCGCTTTCCTCCGCGTAGGCGGCAGGCGCTGCGGCCATAATGGAAAGACAGACAGCGGATACAATTGCCAGTAGCTTTTTTTTCATAATTCTCCCTCTCCCTTTCAAGGTAGAATAGGCTCAAAAGCTTTGCTTTTGAACCTATGGAAAAAGGGCTTACGGGGCAAAGCCCCTCCGCGGCTGCGCCGCGCCGCTCCTTTTTCTGGTCTCTGCTGAGATTATGGCATAATATTTACCTATTAAATTATATATCCAACACCTGCTAAATTCCAGTCAAAATTCTTGTAATACCAGTCAAAAATCAACACATATCGGCTTGGGCGGGAGTGGTTTTTGTGGTTAATTCTGCTTGTCGGTATAATAAATCCGCAGGCTTATGGATAGCCTGCGGCTTTTTTGTCAGTATTCGATGCCCCTGCGCGCCGTCTGTCCGCTGTCGTATGGATGCTTGTGTTTTTTCATTTCGGTTAAATAGTCGGCTTTGTCCCGCAGGCAGGGGAGAAGACGATGGGCGGTGATGACCAGCTCCGTACCGCCGGCAGCCTGCCACAGGTCTGCGGCATCCGCTGTGCTGAACCAGCCCTGCTCCAGGGCATCCCCCCACTCGTCCAGGATCAGCATATCCGCTTGCCGGTGTTGCAAAAGCGACAGGATCTCCTGCCATATTTGGCGGAGGAACATGCGGTAGGAATTCCGCTCGTCGTCACTCATGGCAAAGGTAAAGGGCAGGGTATCCGGCACGGACAGCAGCGCCGCTCCGGGGAGCTGTTCGAAAACCCGCCGTTCACCGCTGTCGTCCCCCTTTAGAAACTGGGCGGCGGCTATCCGCCAACCCCGGCCAAGGGCACGGATTCCCAAGCCGAATGCCGCCGTGGTTTTACCCGGGCCATCCCCGTAATAGACATGGATCATATTGGTATCCTCCTGTCGGAATAATCATATACATTAAAGTATACAACCGGTTTCGTACACTCCGCAAGGAAAAAACCGAAAAGTCCGGGTATATTTCAGGAAACAGGCTCATAGATATCTATCACGAAGAATGTAACGGAAAAGAGGACGGAGCGTATGACAAGTACAAACATCTACCGCGATATTGCCACCCGTACGGACGGAGACATTTACATCGGCGTCGTGGGGCCGGTCCGTACCGGAAAATCCACCTTCATCAAGCGCTTTATGGATACGCTGGTTATCCCGCATATCGACAGCACCTTCCGGCGGGACCGCGCAACCGACGAGCTGCCCCAATCGGCGGCGGGGCGCACCATCATGACGACCGAGCCCAAATTCATTCCCGAGCAGGCAGTCACGATCACCATGGAAGGCAATGCCGCCTTGAACGTACGCATGATCGACTGCGTAGGCTACATCGTGCCGTCCTCCCTGGGTTATATCGAAAACGATATGCCCCGGATGGTGAAAACCCCGTGGTTTGACGAGGAAATTCCCTTTAACATGGCGGCGGAAATCGGTACACGCAAAGTGATCGAGGAACACTCCACGATCGGGCTGGTCGTCACCACCGACGGCAGCATCGGGGAAATCCCACGCGAGGAGTATGAGGAAGCCGAAGAACGCGTCATCCATGAGCTCCAGGCGATCCATAAACCATTTGTGGTGGTGCTCAACTCAGTGGACCCGCTCTCGGCGGATGCCCTGCGGATGAGCGCCGAGCTGGAAACCAAATATGGCGCGCCGGTATGCGCGGTCAACTGCCTGGAGATCGACGAGGACCAGATCCGCGGTATCCTTGAAAAAGTCCTGTTTGAGTTTCCGGTAAGGGAAATCGGCATCGAGCTGCCCCGTTGGCTGACCAGCGTGGATCGTAAGCATCCCATCCGCAAGGCGATTTTCGACGCGGTGCGGGACGCGGCGGCCGACGTGCGGAAAATCAGCCAGGTGCCGGTGATGGCCAGTGCCGTCCTGGGATGCGAGCATGTAGACAATACCCGGGTGGACAGCGTGGAACTGGGACGCGGCGCGGCGGAAATCGTCGTGTCCATCAAGCCTGACCTGTTCTATCGCGTGTTGGCCGAAGCGACCGGCCTGGCGGTGCAGGATGAAAGCGCCCTCATGGCCATGATGCTGGAACTGGCCGACATGAAAAAACGGTACGATAAGATTAAGAACGCCCTGGACGAGGTGGAAGCCACCGGTTACGGCATCGTCATGCCGTCGCTGGAGGAGATGACTCTGGAAGAGCCGGAAATCATCAAGCAGAGCGGCCGTTATGGCGTGCGTCTGCGCGCGCAGGCCCCGTCCATCCATATGATGAAAGCGGATATCACAACTGAGGTATCGCCGATTGTCGGTTCCGAAAAACAGTCGGAGGAACTGGTCAGCTACCTGCTGCGCGAATTCGAGGAAACGCCTGAGAAGATCTGGGAATCCAACATATTCGGCACGTCCCTGTATGGCCTGGTCAACGAAGGGCTGCATAACAAGCTCTACCGGATGCCGGCGGACGCGCGGATGAAACTGAAAGAAACCGTGGAACGCATCATCAACGAAGGATGCAGCGGTTTAATCTGTATTATCGTTTAGGAGATGAAAGGCATGCCGGATGGAAAGGCACCCCGCAAATCTTCGGGCGCCCGTCATTCCGCCGGGCGCTCTGGAGAGGGAAAATCCGCTCCGGGACTTCAGATGGTGGCGGTGCAGAGCATTGCCTGCGCCGCCATCCTTCTGATTACCCTTCTGTTAAAACTCGCAGGTGGAGATGCATACACACAGCTCAAAGCCTCGTTCCAGCAGGCGGTCATGGATAATTCCGTAATGGCCACCATTGCGGCGCTGTTTGATACGAAGGAACCCGACCAAAAGAAAACCGTTGGCGGAAAACCCGGCGATACCTCTACCACCACTACAGGCGATTCCACCAAAACGACCACCACGACCACCACCGGAACAGGTACCGGAAACGCGCAAGGGAAGCCGGATGAAAAACCGGAGGTGATGTCGGTGGGGAAGACGCTGGTGGAACCGCCCAAGGGTTCGTCGTTCGTCAAGCTGCAGACCAACCTGGTCGCCCGCCTGCCGGTGGACACCGGCGTGCTGACGTCCGGTTATGGTTACCGCGATAATCCCACCGGAGCGGGAACCCAGTTCCATGGCGGCGTGGATATTGCGGCAGACCAGGGCGACCCTATCTACGCCATGTTTTTCGGAGTCGTTGTCGAGGCCGGAAGCAGCGACAGCTACGGCAATTATATTCAGATTTATCACGGTAACGGGCTGGAAATTCTATACGCCCACTGCTCGAAAATCGTAGCCAAAATCGGCGATACGGTCAAGGCCGGCACCAAGGTGGCTCTGGTGGGCGCTACCGGGGATGCCAGCGGGAACCACGTCCATATCGAGGCATACCAGGACGAGGTGCGGTACGATCCCACCGGTGTGGTGCCGGTGGCGGCGTATGCTTGAGTGGACCATCGGTAAAATCCGGCTATCGGTCAGCGTGCCATTTTTCGCTTCGCTTTTGGTGCTGATGCTGGCGGACTCCGGCAGCATCCCGCTGTGGTGCGTGGCGGCTTCGCTCATGCATGAGGCCGGACATGTCGTGGCCGTATTGCTGCTCGGCAACCAGCCGGTGCGGGTGGAGCTGGGTGTTTTCGGCATGCGTATGATGCAGCAGGACACGACGGCTCTGGGATACAAGCGGCAGATCGCCGTCCTGCTTGCGGGTCCGGCGGTCAATCTGCTGTGCGCCGGCGTTCTGTTTGCCGCCGGGCAGCCGGGAATGATTATGGGTGTGCACCTGATTATCGGGCTATTCAATCTGCTGCCCATCGAACCGCTGGACGGCGGGCAAGCGCTGCTCTGCCTGCTAGCCCTGCGCGGTGAGATCGGCAAGGCGGAAAAAGCTGTTTTCGCGCTTTCCCTGGTCCTCCTGTTTCTTCTGCTGGTATGTGGGTTTACCCTGCTGCTGGCCGGAGGCTATAACTTTACGCTCCTGGCGGTCAGCCTGTACCTTTGCCTGTTGATCGCCTTTAAACATAAACGGTCATAACAAATCCCCGGAAACCAATGTTTCCGGGGATTCCGTTTATACGGGTCTACTGAATATCCATTTTTTCAATGAGAGCCGCGACGATATCGGCGGCAACTGCGGCGGCCCGGGCCCCGTTTTGTTCATAGGATTCCATGCCCTCATGTGCCTGCGTATCGGTAATGGTTCGGACAGCCAGGAAAGGGATGCTGTTTACAAAGCAAACATGCGCGATACTGGCGGTTTCCATGTCGGCAGATAATGGGCTATGTTTCTGGCGGATTTCCTGCCGCTTTTCATTTTCAATAAACTGTTCGCCCGTAACCATTTTGCCAATGTAGATTGGCCGCGCGGAATCGGCGGCGTATTCCCGGGCAACAGCGAGGAGCTTTTCATTCGCGGGAAAACCGGCGCTTTTCAGCCAGGGATGGAACTCGGTCAAGATAGATTCATCGACGTCATGATAGACGGCCTGTTCCGAAATAACGGTGTCAAAGGGCTTGAGACGTTCATCAATGCCGCCGGCTGCTCCCGCATTAAAGATTACGTCTGCATGAAAATGATCGATCAGCACCTGTGCCGCAACCGCGGCGTTTACCTTGCAGACACCGCTGAATACAGCCACAGCGTCAGCCCCGCTGATAGTGCCTTCATAAAATGTCAGCATGACCTTTTTCGTTGTGTTTGTTATCGCCATTTTATCTAGAAAAGGAGCCAGCTCCGTATCGTCCGCACATATAATCCCGATTCTGCTCATAGGTATTTCTCCTTCCATTTTTGACCTATTGTATCATGTCCGCTAAAAAAAGGCCAACCCCGGGCGGAAATCACACCCATTTTCTCCATCAGGCCATTGAAAACGCCGATGGTATCCGGTATAATAGCCTAAAAACACTTGATAAGTGAAGGACAGGCCCCCACTGGCGGGCCGGTAGGAGGATGGCTATGGACAGCCGCATAGAGGGCCTGCTCTCGCAGGTGCAAAAACCCGGGCGCTATTCGGGGGGAGAGCTCAACAGCGTGGTCAAACCGCTCAATGAGGTGGAAATCCGCTACGCGTTTTGTTTTCCAGACCTGTACGAGGTGGGTATGTCCCACTTGGGAATGAAAATACTATACAGCTTACTCAATAATATGGAGGGCGTCTGGTGTGAGCGGGTCTTTGCTCCGGATACCGATATGGAAGACCTGATGCGGTCAAACGGGGTGGACTTGTTCGGCCTCGAAAGCCGGGATTCCATCCGTTCGTTCGATTTTATCGGGTTTACGCTCCAGTATGAGATGAGTTATACCGGTGTGCTCAACATGCTGGAACTGGCCGGCGTTCCACTGCTGGCGAAGGATCGGGACGATTCCTGTCCCATCGTGGTGGCGGGCGGACCATGCGCCTGCAATCCGGAGCCGCTGGCGGACTTTGTGGACGTTTTTTCCCTGGGTGAAGGGGAGGAAGCCACCGTCGAGTTGACCGAGCTTTACCGCAAACACAAACGCAAGGGCTTCTGCAAGGCGGCTTTCCTGCGGGAGGCGGCGCAGATCGAGGGACATTACGTCCCCTCCCTATATGACGTCAGCTATAACGAGGACGGGACCATCCATGCGGTGACGCCGAAAGACGGCGCGCCGGCAAAGGTACGCAAGCGGATTATGATGGACATGGACGCGTCCTTCTATCCTGAAAAATTTGTGGTGCCGTTTACTGAGATTGTACACGACCGGGCGGTCAGCGAAATTTTCCGGGGCTGTATCCGCGGCTGCCGTTTCTGCCAGGCAGGTTTCATCTATCGCCCGGTGCGGGAAAAATCCCCCGAGGTGATCGACCGCCAGAGCCACAGCCTATGCGGCACCAGCGGATATGAGGAGTTTTCCCTGTCGTCTCTGTCCACCAG
>URYP01000082.1 GCA_900552115.1 uncultured Oscillospiraceae bacterium
TGACGGTTCCCCCTCACACTCCCCCTCCCTCCGAGAATACTTATGAATAATTTCAGGGCCTTCGCCTCAAACGAGGCGAAGGCCCATCATACTGCCTCTTTTTCAAGACGGCTGCCGGCAAAAATCAGTCTTCGCCGTCTTTGTCGCAGCAGCCGCAGTCGCAGCCATCTTCACAGCAATCGTCCAGATCGAACTCCAGATGCTCGCCGCAGTTCGGGCACTCGACGCCGCCTTCCAGCAGCGTTTCTTCATCCACACAGAACTCCTCGTCGCAGTTCGGGCAGGTGATGTCATAATATTCGTCGTCGCCGCAGGTGCAGCCGTCTTCGTCGTATTCCTCATAGAAATCGCTTTCCAGCATATCGAGGTCTTCGTCGATGGCGTCGACCTGCTCGGTCAGCTCCGCGCTGTAGTCTTCCAGATCTTCCACAGACAGGGCCAGATCGGCCAGTACGTCCATGACAGCTTTCCACAACTTGCCCTCATTGCTCTCCGGGTCAACGTTCATGCCCTCCAGCAGGCCTTTCAGGAAAGCTACTTTTTCGGTAATCGTCATATTGGTCATCCTCCTTTTATTCAGGTGTTCAGGGTATGGTTCAGGCACGCTCCATGTATTCGCCGGTACGGGTATCCACCCGAATCATTTCGCCCTCATCGATAAACAGGGGCACACGCACTTCGGCGCCGGTCTCCAGCACCGCGGGCTTGGTGGCGTTGGTCGCCGTGTCGCCTTTAAAGCCGGGATCCGTCTGAGTAATCTGCAGCTCCACAAAATTGGGGGGATCGATGCCGAACACCTTGCCTTTGTAAGACATGACCTTGCAGATCATGTTTTCCTTGACAAACTTAAAGTTGTCCGACAGGAGATCCTTGCCGATGGGCATCAGCTCAAAGGTTTCCTGATCCATGAAGTAGTAGAGATCGCCGTCGTTGTAGGAATACTCCATATCCTTTCTCTCGACATAGGCCGTCGGGAATTTATCGGTGGGATTGAACGTTTTTTCCACCACCGAACCCGCAATGACGTTGCGGATTTTCGTGCGGACAAACGCCGCGCCCTTGCCGGGTTTTACATGTTGGAATTCAATGATCTGATATACGTTGCCATCCATTTCAAAGGTAACGCCATTGCGAAAATCACCTGCAGAAATCATACCATAATCCTCCTGTTTTTGCACTCAGATACCCCTCCGGGGCAATAGGTTTAGTTTAGTATACCGTATTTACCCCGGCTTTTCAAGCCATATCGGGAAATTTTTCGCCATAAAACCGCTAAACGGCAGTCGTCATCTTATAGAACGATAAGTTCTTTGGGACTGGCCGTCAGGTTTTCACTGCCGTCGCCGGTAATCAGGGCCATATCCTCGATCCGCACGCCGAAGCGTCCCGGCAGGTATATCCCCGGTTCCACGGTGACCACGCTGCCCGCGGCCAGCACCTGTTCCCCTGCTGACGGGGATAAATGGGGAGCTTCGTGAATTTCCACCCCCACGCCGTGGCCGGTACTGTGGCCGAAAGCATCCCCAAAGCCGGCGCGGTCAATAATATCCCGGGCTGCCGCGTCGCCGGCCTCACAGGGCAGCCCCGCACGCAGGGCCGCAAGGGCCGCCTCCTGCGCCCGCAGGACAATGCCATAGACATCCCGCTGTTCGTCGGATACGGCCCCCACCGCCACGGTACGGGTCATATCCGAGTGCCAGCCGTCCACCACGGCGCCAAAATCCATTGTAATCAGTTCGCCCCGCTCCACCGGCTTGTCGCTGGGCGCTCCATGGGGCAGCGCGCCGTTTTTACCGGATACGACGATAAAATCGAACGCTACCCGTTCGGCGCCCTGCCATCGGATCAGCCGCTCCAGCTCCAGAGCAATTTCCCGTTCGGTACGGCCAGGGCGGATAAAGGGCAGAATATACTCGAAGCCATACTCGGTCAACGCCTGTGCCTGGCGTATTTTGCAAAGTTCCTCCGGTGTCTTGACGAGACGCTCTTCCCGCAGCCAGCCTTCCAGCGTCCCGTCGCCGATCCACTGAAGCTGCGGCAGGCGTTCCTGCCACAGTCGGAACGTCCCCACCGGCATCTGATCCGCCTCAATATAGACCTGCTCCACCCGACGTTCCGCCAGATATTCGCCCACACCTTCGCTCATCCGCCGGTAGGTGCGGCATTCCATCGTGGTTACCGCAGCCCGCGCCGCTTCGATATAGCGGAAATCGGTCAGGAAGCAGGCGCCGTCCGCCGTGACGACTACGCAGCCGTCGCTGGAGAGAAAGCCGGTCAAATACCGGCGGTTATGCTCCGATGTGATGAGCATGGCCTGCCCTTTCTGCAGGCGGGCTGCCAACGCTTCGGCGTGGTTCATTCGGAATCACCCATCCTTTCGCAAATGCCGCCGTCTGTATTACGCCAGGGCCTCCAGCGCTTCCAGCGCCAGCAGATATCCGGCCGGGCCAAAGCCGGCGATCTGCCCTTTGCAGACCGGGGCGATAACCGATTTGTGCCGGAATTCCTCCCGCGCGTGAATATTGGATAAATGCACTTCCACAACCGGCAGCCGGATCGCGGCGATCGCGTCGCGGATAGCGTAGCTGTAGTGAGTGTAGGCACCGGCATTTAGGACGATGCCGGCGTATTGGCCCATCGCCGCGTGCAACAGGTCGATCAATTCTCCCTCGCTGTTGGACTGGGCAAAGGACACGCCCACGCCCAAGGCGCCGGCTTTCTCTGAGATACGCTCACAGATGGACTCATAGCTGTCAGTTCCATAGACACCCGGTTCCCGCATCCCCAGCAGGTTCAAATTGGGACCGTTTAGCACCAGATATTGCTTCACGCTTCCTCATCCTTTCCATAGACAGCGGCCGCCTGTTCCCGCCATAACCGCTGCATTTCGCCCGCGTCCTCGGCCTGCGTGCCACTCGATTCGCAGATCACGACCGGCGACAGCCGCCGCTCAGCGATCAGGGTCATCAGCGGCATCGGCTCCGGGCCAAACACATCATCCGCGAATGTGAGATGCCGTTTTTCGCCGCCGGCGGAGTATTCGATTTTGGAAAAATGGACATGGAATGAACGGCCGCGTTCCTCGCCCAACTGGTTATGAATCTGATCCAGCGCGGCGGCAAACGCGTCCCGCGTGTTCATACCGCCCGCCAGCCGGCTGTTGAGATGACCGAAATCGATACAGGGATAAAAGCGTTCGTCTACCGTGCACATGTGCAGCACCTCGTCGAGATCGCCCAACTGGTTGATTTTTCCCATGGTTTCGGGACAGATATGCACATTTGACAGGCCTTCTTCATCCAAAACCGACTGGGCTTTGCGCAGGGTTTCCATCGCAAGGGCGGTGGCCTCCCCGCGGCTGCGGCCGCCCAGGCCGCCCGGATGCACCACGATCCGGCTGCCGCCCATCCAGGAGACCAGCCGGGCGCTGGCAAGGATATAACCAACGCTGTTGTCCCGCTTAGCCTCTTCCACCGAGGCGAGCGAGATATAATAAGGGGCGTGAAGCGACACGGCAATGCCATGCTGGGCCGCTTTTTCCCCAAACGCCTCGGCGGTTTTCTGCGTGACCCGCGTGCCGTGACCGCACTGGTATTCATACGCTGTCAGGCCACGCTCCTCGAGCCAGCCCGGCGCTTGCATGGTGGATTTTAAGCCGGCCGCAAAAAACGAGTCGCTATTGCCGGCCGGACCGAATTTTGGGTTCATGGGGGGCCTCCTTTTCCGCCGGATACCGGCGCCCCAGCATCCAGCGTTCACATTTCCGTTTCAACATCAGGGTGGGTTTTCCGGTTTCCGGTTCTATCGGTTTCAGCATAATGGAACGCATACCGCACAGGTTTGCACCCATGACATCGGTGAACATCTGGTCTCCGATGATGGCGCATTCCCGTCGGCGGAGCCCCAGCCTCCGTGCGCCCCGGAAGTAGCCGAGCGGCGACGGCTTGCAGGCGAAAGCAATACAGCGCAGGCCCACCTTTTCAGCAAACGGCCGCACCCGGTTTGGCAGCCCGTTCGACACAATGGTCAGGGCGAAACCCTCCCGGTCCATCCGATGCAGCCAGGCCTTCACGTCATCCGCGAGTTCCTGGCTTTTATACCGGGTCAGGGTATTGTCCACGTCGAGCAGAAGCCCTTTGATGCCCTGACGACGCAGTTCCTCCGCCGTGACGTCGGTTATGCGGTTTTTCATCATGGTAGGATAAAACAGCGGCATGGCATGTGTTCTCCCGTGTTGTCATTTTGTCCTTAATTATACAGGGATATTCCCCCGATGACAAGCAAAAAAGCGGGCTTATCGCCCGCTTTTCCGTAAACTTTATTTGAATTTTCTCTTGCGGGCCGCCTCTGATTTCTTTTTGCGCTTTACAGAAGGCTTCTCGTAGTGCTCACGTTTACGCACCTCAGCAAGAGTGCCCGCCTTCGCACAGGATTTTTTCCACCGGCGCAGGGCGCTATCCAAACTCTCGTTATCTTTGACTCTGACTTCCGACATACCATATTCCCTCCCTCCGCCAACCGACAGGGGTAATTATACAATTCGCGCAAATAGTATTATATACTACTCTCGCCCGTCCGTCAAGAGTTTTTATACAAATTCGTCAGTTGGGACGGACGACGATATTGACCAGCTTGCCCGGAACATACAACTCTTTCAGGATTTTCCCGCCTGCCACAGCGGCGGCGATTTTGTCATCCGCCTTGGCCTGGGCCAGCACCTCGTCCTGGCTGGCATCCGCCGGGATCATCAGGCGGGTTCGGATTTTCCCATTGACCTGCACCGCGATTTCCACCATGGATTCCACACATTTTGACTCGTCATAGGAGGGCCATTCGGCGTGGGCCAGCTGGCCGCCATACCCCATGGTCTCCCATAATTCTTCCGTCATATGCGGTGCGAAGGGATTGAGCAGGATCAGCAAAATCCGATATTCCTCGCGGGTGGCGCCGCCGGCGTTCGTCAGATCGTTGATCAGCGCCATCATGGCCGCGATGGCCGTGTTAAACTTCAGATGCTCGACATCCTCGCCCACCTTGCGGATGGTTTTGTGCAGGGCGGTCTCCAGCGCCGGCCGGATACCCTCGCCTGCAACGAGGTTATCCTGCAGGGACCAAACCCGTTCCAGAAAACGCCGGCAGCCGCGGATGCTGTTGCTTGACCACGGCGCGGCCTTTTCAAAGTCGCCGATGAACATTTCATAGAGACGCAGGGTGTCCGCGCCGTATTCCGCCACGATCTCATCCGGGTTGACCACGTTGCCGCGGGACTTCGACATTTTTTCACCGTTCTCGCCCAGAATCATGCCATGGCTGGTCCGCTTACCATAGGGTTCCGGTGTGGGAACCACGCCGATGTCATAAAGGAACTTGTGCCAGAACCGGCTGTACAGCAGATGCAGGGTGGTATGCTCCATGCCGCCGTTGTACCAGTCGACCGGCATCCAGTATTCCAGGGCCTCTTTCGATGCCAGTTCCCGGTCGTTATGGGGATCGCAGTAGCGCAGGAAATACCAGGAAGAACCGCCCCACTGGGGCATGGTATCCGTTTCGCGCTTGGCCGGACCGCCGCAGTGCGGACAGGTGGTGTTTACCCACTCGTCGATAGCGGCCAGCGGCGATTCGCCGTTGTCGGTGGGCTCGTAGCTGTCCACCATCGGCAGTTTAACCGGAAGCTGTTCCTCCGGTACCGGCACATACCCGCACTCCGGGCAAATGACGATTGGAATAGGCTCGCCCCAATACCGCTGGCGGGAGAACACCCAGTCACGCAGCTTAAAATTGACCTTCTGCTCGCCGATGCCCTTTTCTGCCAGCCATGCGACAATTGCTTTTTTGGCTTCCTCCACCGGCATGCCGTTTAAAAAGCCGGAATTGACCATAATTCCTGTGGCGCAGTCGGTAAACGCCTCTTTTTCCACGTCGCCGCCGCTCACCACCTCGATGATGGGCAGGTCAAACTTTCTGGCGAATTCCCAGTCGCGGGTATCGTGGCCAGGCACCGCCATAATCGCACCGGTACCATAGGATACCAGCACATAATCGGAAATAAAAATAGGAATGTTTTGACCGTTGACCGGATTGATCGCCTCCACACCCTCGAGCCGGACGCCGGTTTTGTCCTTGGCCACCTCGGTGCGCTCAAAATCGGATTTGCGGGCTGCTTCTTCCCTGTAGGCCTGCACCGCGTCCATATTGCCGAGAATATCCTTCCACTCATCAATGAGCGGATGCTCCGGCGACATTACCATGTAAGTGGCACCGAACAGCGTGTCCGGTCGGGTGGTATAAATCTCGACCGGCTGGCCGGCCGTGGTTTCAAACCGCACCTGGGCGCCAGTGGAACGGCCGATCCAGTGGATCTGCTGAGCGCGCACCCGCTCCGGATAATTGACCAGGTCGAGGTCATCGATCAGGCGCTGGGCATACTCGGTTATT
This sequence comes from uncultured Oscillospiraceae bacterium, assembly GCA_900552115.1. Lineage (GTDB taxonomy): Bacteria > Bacillota > Clostridia > Oscillospirales > Acutalibacteraceae > UMGS1474. The sequence goes on from URYP01000082.1 coordinate 6,436, forward strand.
TTCAGCATCCACTGGCTTTTAACCTTGCGCACCACCTCGCCGCCGCAGCGTTCACAGACGCCACTGACCACTTCTTCATTGGCCAGCACGCATTTACAGGAGGTACACCAGTTGACAGCCATCTCTTTTTTATAGGCCAGCCCCTGTTTGTAGAGCTGCAGGAAAATCCACTGCGTCCACTTGTAGTAGTCGGGATCGGTGGTATTGATTTCCCGCGTCCAATCAAAGGAGAGTCCCAGGGACTGCAACTGGGATTTGAACCGCGCCACATTGTTTTTGGTGACAATTTCGGGGTGGATATGGTTTTTTATCGCAAAGTTTTCCGTGGGCAGGCCAAAAGCGTCCCATCCCATCGGGTAAAGGACGTTATAGCCCTGCAGGCGGCGTTTGCGCGCCACCACGTCCAACGCCGTGTAGGAGCGGGGATGCCCGACATGCAGGCCCTGCCCCGAGGGGTAGGGAAACTCCACCAGCGCGTAAAACTTGGGTTTGTCCGTATCCTCCGACGCGGCAAAGGTATTGTCCTTTTCCCAGACAGCCTGCCACTTTTTCTCAATGGACGACGGTTCGTATTTCATCGGTTTATCCCTCATTCATCAAAAATTCTTGCACGTCTATCTGCCGGCCGTCCTTCCACAGCCGTTCCAGATCATAAAACTGACGGGTATCCTCTTTAAACACATGCGCCACCACGCTGCCGTAATCCATCAGGATCCAGCTGGCGGAGCCATAGCCCTCCACACGCTGGGGGAGAATACCGGCTTCTTTCAGCTCTTCTTCCACGTAATCGGTCAGCGATTTGACCTGCGTGTTGCTGGTGCCGTTCGCGATAACAAAATAGTCCGCGATTGAGGTTAGGTCGGTAATACCGATTACCTGGATATTTTCGGCTTTATGCTTATCCAGCGAAGTGACAATGCGGGATACCAGCTCTTTGTTTTCCATATAAGGCTTCCCTTCCGTTAATTATTCGTCGCCGGTCTTGGCCTTGGTCGTAGTGGTGGTTATTTTGCCCTTCTGCGCCTCGATCACTTCGGAGACGGTTTGTTTTTTAGTGTTGCTGGTTTCGTCGTTGGCAATTTCGGTGATATTCAGGTCGGTTTCCTCTATCTGCTTGCCATAGATATCCTGTCCATAAGGGTCAAAAGACTGCCTCAGCAATTTCAGCAAATCTTTTTTATGCACGGAATAATAATTCGCTCCGCTCAGCGTAGCCACCTCTCCCGGCATGCGGTACATGGTCATGGAGGTCAATGGCACCTCTTTCAAGCTGACGAGGATGTCGGTAATGCCCTCGGCGTCAGTGTCCGTACGGATAGGCGCAGAGCTGCTCATCAATTCGCCGATAACTCCCTCTTCCGGGGAAGTGGGGTCCGTATTGATCAGTTCCGCTTTGTCCATACGGATGAGCCGCTGAAGCAGCGCCGCGTACACCTGACGCGAACTGATGATGCGCGACAGGTCACCGCTGACGCCGGAAGACCGATCAGTAATATACTGCAGCGCCGCCGCGCCGTCCAGCGTCTGTACGCCGGCGGGATACTCCTGGTCGCCTACCGTCATATAACTGTTCAGCTGTACATCCACGCCGCCGACCAGGTCAACCAGCTTCACCAGCGCCTGCTGGGGCATAATGAAATAGTGATCAACCGGCAGGCTGTATTGTTCGTTGAACACCCGGATCAAATCCCGGTAAGCGGAACCGCTTTTCTTGGTGATGGCCGCCCCGCAGCTTTCAATATTGTGCTTGCCGTCCTTGATCTCCTCCGCGGGAACCTCCTTGCGGCAGACATCGCACCAGTTCAGCGGCCGGGGATTGTTCCACACATTGCCGATGCGCTTGACATCCCACGTGTCGCTATCGCCCAGATAGGTGTCCACCGGCACTTCCATAAAATTCATGGTTTTCGCATCCTTGTCGTAGCAGACAAGGGACAGCATTTCCATGGCGTTATCATTCTTTTCGCCCAGCAGGCCGATCAGGTAATATTCCACCTTATCCGTATAGCTGGCGGGCGTCATATCATAGCTTTCGGTCTGAATATCGTTTTCGGGTCGTTTATCCGTGGTAAAAAACGTATTATAAAGGATTTGTCCGATCTGAACGAGAAAAAACACCGTAACCAGAATCAGCACGGCCAGCAGCGACAGCAGAACGATCTTCCCCACCGGCTGTTTTTTCTTTTTCTGCGGCGCCGGCGTGCGGCCGCCCGTCGTACGCGCCGGCTGCCGGCTGGTATTCTGGGCCGCCACCCGTTTGGACAGATCCACCTGTCCCGTGCGCGTTTTGTCCCGTTTGTCTTTAGCCATCGGTAAACCTCCTTATGGTTCCCCGTTACCGGCGCAGTATGACCTCGTTATACGCCGCCAGGGTGTCCGGATGAATCGCTTTTTTTTGTTCTACCAGGTCGCGTATCGAATAGCACAGGGCATATTCCATCGCCGGCGCGATGCCAATGTCCGCCTGACGGCGCATTTCATCCACATCGGGATAATCCCGGTCGGCCGAGGTAAAGTCTGCCAAATACAGCACTTTTTCAAGCTCGCTCATACCGGCGCGCGCCGTGGTGTGGTACCGCACGGCGGCAAGGATGTCCTCATCCCGCACGCCCAGCACATAGCGAATAAACACCGCCCCGCTGTGGGCGTGCCATAGCTTTTCCGCCTGTTTTTCGATATCGTCTTGTAGTATATCAAAATCTTTCAGGATTTGCAACTGGGCATCGCCGCCGGTATCCTTTAAAATATCGTGCAGCAGTCCGGCCGTGTAGGCTTTAGACGGATCGGCTCCGTATTTTTCAGCCAACCGGCGGGCTTCCTTCGCCACCTCCAGCGAATGGTGGAACCGGCGGGGGGTCAGCCGCCCCTTTATGATTTCGACAAACTGGTCGTCGGTCATCATTGTAGTCATCGTTTGAGCATCCTTATATAAGCCCTCACGGGCGATATAGCCGGCCACCGGCGGCGGCAACCAATCCGCCGCCGTTTTCCCGGCGGCAATCTGTTCCCGGATCAGACCGGTGTCCGCCCCGTCTGCCAGAAAGACATAGGTATTGTGGAGGCAGGAGAGCTGGGTCATGATGTCACTGCGGCTCTGCCCCGAAAAGGGTGCCAGGAACCAGCCATCCAGCGAAACCACCGGAAAACG
>URYP01000083.1 GCA_900552115.1 uncultured Oscillospiraceae bacterium
GCAGTAAGCAGGGAGAGGGTCTTTCAATATTCATTTCAATGCCGAAAATTAAGGAAAGGACAGATAATATTGAGTAAGATTTTAATAGTTGAAGACGATGAGAACATCCTCGAACTTGAAAAGGATTATATTGAAGCAAGCAATATGGAGGCGCAGGGTGCAACAAACGGAAACGACGGTCTTGAGCTTGCGCTTAATAACGATTACGATTTAATTTTGCTTGACGTTATGCTTCCGGGTATTAACGGCTTTGATATTTGCAAAAAAATCAGAGAAACAAAGAACACGCCCGTTATTTTCGTTACCGCCAAAAGAGAAGAAATAGACAAGATTTCAGGCCTCGGTTTTGGTGCGGACGATTATATTGTTAAGCCGTTCTCCCCTGCCGAGCTTGTGGCAAGAATTAAGGCGCACATTAACAGATACAAAACTCTTACAAGCCAAAACGAGCAGGAAAAGGACGTTCTTGTGCGTGACAATATCAAGCTTTTCAAAAATACAGGCGAGGCATTCGTCGGCGATAAAGAAATCACGCTTACCAAAAAGGAATTTGAGGTGCTTTATATTTTAGCCTCCCACCCTAACACGATTTATTCAAAAGCAGAGCTTTTTGACCGGGTCAACGTATTATCGAAAGGACGTGTACGCCAGCATGGATCATTATGTGGAACAACTGGTTGTTAAGGAAAAGGGAGCAAAGGAATGGGCCATTATCGCCGGATCGATTTTTGTCGCCGCGGCCCTTTCGGTTCTTAGCTTTTTATTTCTGGGCGCATTTTTTATTATTTTCACCGTAGGCTTCGGATATGCCGCCTATATGCTCATCACCGCCCAGACGCTGGAATACGAATACTGCGTCACCAACAGAGATATCGACATCGACAGCATTGTCGCCAAACGCAAGCGCAAGCGCGTGGTGTCGGTTGCCGGCCGGAAAGTCGAGAGTCTGGAGCCGTTTACCGGTTCCGTCCCCGCCGGATTTGACCGGACGGTGATTGCGGCGGCCTCGGCGGCTGAGGCGGGATGCTGGCGATTTACCTATCACAGCAAAAAAAATGGCCACACGCAGGTGATTTTCCAGCCGAACGAGGCGGTGCTGACCGAACTGATAGGCGGTCTACCCCGCCCGCTGCAGGTGGAGGTCAAGCGTTCCTTCGGCCGATAAGGAGGACCGGTCATGCATGTTCTGAACACAGAGGAAATGCGGCAGGCGGAGGCCTCCGCCAATGAATCGGGTCTGGAATACATCCGGCTGATGGAAAACGCCGGCAGCGCGGCGGCACGGGTGATTCGCCAGCATTATCCCGTGGCCGGACAGCCGGTGGCCATTTTATGCGGCAGCGGCAACAACGGCGGAGACGGATTTGTCATCGCCCGCAAGCTGCTGGAGCAAAACGCCAAGGTGGCCATTATCCTGGCGGGGGATCTGCCCAAAACAGCCAACGCCATGGAGATGGCCCAGCGCATCCGGCTGCTGCCCATCCCGGTCTATCGCTGGCAGCAGGATCCGAAAGCGGCGGCGGCCGTTTTAAACGAGGCGCGCCTGATTGTGGACGCGGTTTTTGGTATCGGATTCCGCAAAATCCTGCCCGATTCGCTGCGGGGCCTGTTCCGCATGGCGCAGGACCGGCACGTGCCGATTGTGGCAGTGGATATTCCCAGCGGAATGAACGCGGACAGCGGCCACTGCGACCCGGATACGCTGCGGGCCAACCGCACGATTACTTTTACCGCGCTGAAGCCCGCCCTGGCTATGGCCGAGGCCGCCCCAGTCTGCGGCCTGGTAGAGGTGGCGGATATCGGCATCCCGCCTGAGATATGGCAGGCGTATGCCTGCACACCCACCGTTATCGAAATGCCGATGGTGCAGTCCTGTTTTTCTCCCCGTCCGGCTGACAGCCATAAGGGTACTTTTGGCCAAGTGCTCGCCGTCTGCGGCAGCTATGGCATGGCGGGGGCCGCGATTTTGTCGGTGCGAGGCGCGCTGCGAAGCGGCGCCGGACTGGTGACGGCGGCGATCCCCCGTTCGATCTATCCCATGGTGACGGCGGCGCAGCCGGAAGCGGTTTGCCTGCCTTTAGCGGAGGATAAGGACGGGCGGCTCGCACTCGCCGCCCGCTCCGCGCTGCGGGATTCACTGCCAAAAGCGGCCTCCGTCCTGATCGGCTGCGGGTGGGGACAGGGCGAGGATCTGTCCTGCCTGCTGCTCGACCTGCTGGAACGCGCCGCGTGCCCGGTAGTGCTGGACGCGGATGGTATAAACGGGCTGCTCCCGCATATAGATAAGTTAAAAGCACGGAAAGCCCCTTTGATCCTCACGCCGCATCCCGGTGAAATGGCCCGCCTCTGCCGCCTGCCGATAGAAGATGTGCAAAAGGACCGGCCGGGTGTCGCCCGCCGGTTTGCGATGGAATACGGAGTGATTGTCGTTTTAAAAGGCCATCGCACCGTCATCGCTTCGCCGGATCGAGACCTGCTCGTTAATCCGACCGGCAACCCGGGGATGGCAACCGGTGGCAGCGGCGACGTACTGGCCGGCATTATCGCGTCGTTTGCCGCCCAGGGCATGCCGCCGCTGGACGCGGCCATGTGCGGCGTCTATCTGCACGGGCGGGCGGGCGACCACGCCGCCGATCGTTTGAGCCAGCACGCGATGCTCCCGTCCGACCTGCTGGAAGATTTGGGCCCCCTGCTTTTAATGCTGGAAAACAGGAGCTGATCCATCCATGCTGCGTCGCGCTTTCATTATTTTTGCCAGCTGCGCCCTGTTGGGACTTTGTGCCTGCGGGTCCGCGGGCGGCGGGTCATCCTCATCCGACCCGGTCGTCAGCGATTTTTCCTGCGAAGCGGACATTCGCTACCAAGACATGACACTGAAAGGAACCCTTACCCGGACGACAGCCGGCACGCTGAGTATGACCTTTTCCGAACCGGATACGCTCAAAGGCGTCACCGCCGAATGGAACGGCGAAACCGTACGCGCCTCGCTGTATGGCCTGTCTTTTGACCTGTCGCCCTCCACCCTGCCGGCCGGCGCTTTGGGAAAAGTGCTGACCGACGCACTCGACGCGGCCCTCCGGTCACCAAAAGACGGGGCGCTGACCGAGGAAGGATGGCGTTGGGAAGGTACCGGGCAGAATGGCACGGTGACCATTTTATCCGACCCGGATGACGGCAGCCTGCTCTCCATGGAGGTGCCGTCGGTACCCCTGACGGCCTCTTTCAGCAGCTTCAAAAAAAGCGGGGCAACAAACTAAACATACTAAAACAACCGCCGTTTCGGAACTCCGAAACGGCGGTTGTTCGCATGAGAAAACCGTTTTTATTAGAAACGATTCTGGTTCTCCTGCTGGTTTTTGTTCTGGTTCTGGTTGTTCTGCTGATTCTTGTTCTGGTTGTTGTTCTGCTGGTTTTTGTTCTGATTCTGGTTGTTCTGCTGGTTCTTGTTCTGGTTGTTGTTCTGCTGATTCTGGTTGTTCATAAGGTTAACCTCCGTTTTTTGGATAGATTTTTTTATTGACGCGGTATGGACTGTTTCCTTTCGCGTCCGATACTAGCTTGCGCCGATTCACGCCAAATATGCAAAAAATATTTTACTGGCAACCCGCTTAACATCGTCGTTTAATGATTTCCTCCATTTTTTGTTTATGAAAGACGCTTGCATTTTTTGAAAGGCTTTGTATAATAGTTCAGGAATTGGAAAGGGGTGCCGTGATGGAAAGCTATCGCTTTTTATTTGATTTGGCATTGATTTTGCTCAGCACCAAACTGTTGGGCCTGCTCACAAAACGGTTTCAGCTGCCGCAGGTGGTGGGAGCCCTGTTGGCCGGGCTCATCCTCGGGCCAGCCATTTTCGGTGTGATAGAGGAAACAAATTTCATTAAATCGTCGGCGGAAATTGGCGTCATCGTGTTGATGTTCTGCGCCGGCATGGGCACCGATATCGGTGAGCTGAAAAAAAGCGGCAAGGCGTCGTTTATCATTGCCCTCATCGGTGTGGCCGTGCCCCTTGTGGGCGGATTCGCCGCCGCGTTTTTCTTTAACAAGCCCGGCATCATTGATTCGGACGCCGGATGCAGCACTCTATTGCAAAACATTTTTATTGGCATTATACTGACCGCTACTTCGGTCAGTATTACGGTTGAAACGCTCAAGGAACTGGGCAAACTCAAGACCCGCTCGGGCAACGCCATTCTGGGTGCGGCAATCATCGATGATATTTTGGGAATTATCGCCCTAACCGTTATTACCAGTATGGCCGACGCCTCGGTCAGTATTCTCTTGGTGTTGCTGCGGATACTGGGATTTTTTGTTTTTGCCGCCGCTTCCGGTTTTGTGTTTATTAAAGTCTATCGCAAATGGATCTCCAAAACCGACCGCGGCATGCACCGTCATGTTATTGCGGCTTTTGTCTTCTGCCTGCTGATGTCATTTGTGGCGGAGGCGTTTTTCGGTGTGGCGGATATCACCGGTGCTTTTATTGCCGGCCTGATCATCTCCTGTACGCAGCGCACCCAGTATTTGGCCTCCAAATTCGACGTGCTGTCCTATGCATACCTGTCACCACTGTTTTTTGCCAGCATCGGTCTACAGGTAAAGCTTCCCTCCATGTCGGCCAATGTGATCTGGTTTTCCGTGCTGCTGGTTCTGGTCGCTATCCTAACCAAAGTGGTGGGCTGCGGACTGGGGGCTAAACTCTGCGGATATCAAAATTACCAGTGCGCGCGTATCGGCGTCGGCATGATCTCGCGGGGCGAGGTGGCGTTGATCGTTGCCAGCAAAGGGACCGCGCTGGGGCTTCTCGGCACCAATTTTCTGGGACCGGTTATCCTTATGGTCATTGTCACGACCGTTATCACGCCGATTCTGCTCAAGGTGGTCTTCAAACGCGGCGGCCCCGGCCAGCCGCTTCCGGCGGGAGAGGATCTTTCCGCGTCCTACGAACAGCTCAGCGAATTCCGCAGCGGCCGCATCATACGGGATATGGCGGAAGGCGGCGCGCCCGGCGCGGAAATGGACGCAGGGGAAACCGATGGCGAAATTGGGTCTTGACAATACATCCGGCCAGCCGTATAATAAGGAACAATCCTACCAAAGACTGCGAAGGGAACAAGACATGGGAGCGATTTGCTCAGAGAGCCGGTGGCGGGTGTGAACCGGACCTATCCCCTGTGTGTATAGCTCATCCCGGAGTCGTCTGCCTGAAGCCCGTGGGGTGTAGGGCAGGCCGTGTGGCCGCGTTATCGGCCGGAGCTTTAGAGGAAGCTCATGGAGGGGCAACTTGGTTGCCCGAAGCAGGGTGGTACCACGTGCGTTTTGGCGCTCGTCCCTTTTGGGACGGGCGCTTTTTGTGTTTTTATAATGTTTGAAGCCAAACCGTTATACCGCGTGAAAATGTATTTTCACGCGTCTTTACGAAAGGGTGGTTTTTTATGAAATCCGGTTGTGAAAAGTATGTGCCTTTCCAGCAGATCGATCTTCCCGACCGCCAGTGGCCGGGCCGTGTGATCGAAAAGGCTCCTATCTGGTGCAGTGTCGACCTGCGGGATGGCAACCAGGCGTTGGTGACTCCGATGAACCTGCAGGAAAAGCTGGAGTTTTTTAAAGCCCTGTGCGATATGGGGTTTAAGGAAATCGAAGTGGGCTTTCCTTCCGCATCCGAGACGGAATATGAGATCTGCCGCGAGCTGATCGAAGGCGGGCATATCCCGGACGACGTTACCATCCAGGTGCTGGTACAGGCGCGGGAGCATCTGATTCGCAAGACGTTCGACGCTATCCGAGGCGCCAAAAACGTCATTGTGCATTTCTATAATTCCACCTCTGCCCTACAGCGTAAGGTGGTTTTCCAAAAGGATATGGACGGCATCATCGATATTGCCGTGCAGGGCGCCAAGCTTATTAAGGAACTGACCGACAGCTTTGAGGGCGACACCAACATCCGGTTTGAGTATTCCCCGGAAAGCTTTTCAGGAACCGAGATGGACAACGCGGTCGCTATCTGTGACAAGGTTATGCAGGCGTTGGGATCGACGGCGGAGAATCCCGTTATCCTCAACCTGCCCAATACCGTAGAAATGTGCACTCCCAACACCTATGCCGACCAGGTAGAATACTTTATCCGGCACCTGCCGCACCCTGAGGCCGCGATCATCAGCATCCATCCCCACAATGACCGGGGCACCGGCGTAGCGGGCGCGGAGTTGGCGCTGCTGGCCGGCGCGCAGCGGGTGGAAGGCACCCTGTTCGGCAACGGCGAGCGAACCGGCAACCTGGATATCGTGACCATGGGGCTGAACATGTACACGCAAGGTGTCGACCCGGCCCTCGACTTTAGCCGGCTGCCCGCGTACAAAGAGCTGTACGAACGGTGCACCAAAATGCACATCCATGAGCGCCAGCCCTATGTGGGCGAATTGGTGTTTACGGCGTTTTCCGGCTCCCATCAGGACGCGATTAACAAAGGCATGCAGTATATGCGCGCCACCGATACGCCCTACTGGGAAATCCCTTACCTGCCTATCGATCCGGCCGACGTAGGGCGGCAGTACGAGCCTATTATCCGTATCAACTCCCAGTCGGGTAAGGGCGGTGCCGCCTTTATCATGCAAAATGTGTTTGGGTACAACCTGCCCAAAGCCATGCATCCCGAATTCGGCACTATGGTAAAGGACGAATGCGACCGTTTGGGCCGGGAACTGTCAGCCGATGAGCTAATGGCCCTGTTCAACCGCCATTATCTGGAGGTGCCCGCCCGGTATTCCCTGAAAAGCCACACCATCCAGGAGGACGCAGGCGGACATGTCCGGTTTGCGGGCATCATTCTGGCCGACGGCCAGCCGCAGGATATCGAGGGCGTCGGCAACGGTCCTATCGACGCGTTTTTCAACGCTGTACGCAAAATGAAGCTGCACGAATACACGTTTGTTTCTTATCATGAGCACGCGGTATCAACCGGCTCGGACTCCAAGGCCATCGCCTACATTGAGCTGAAAAAGCCGGACGGCCACTCTATCTTTGGCGTGGGCTTGGAAAACAACATTAATCTGGCGTCCATCCAGGGCGTGCTGAATGCCATTAACCGGGCTGAACAGGTCCGATAAACAAAGGAGTGTCATACGTTATGAAATCCTATGCCATTACGCTGCTGCGCGGCGACGGGATCGGCCCGGAAATTGTGAATGAGGCGGTCAAGGTGCTGGACGCCGCCAGTCAGAAATACGGGTTTACCCTGCGCTACACCGACGCGCTGATGGGCGGCTGCGCCATTGATGCGACCGGCTGCCCCCTTCCAGCGGAAACGGTCGACGCTTGTAAAGCGTCCGATGCGGTGCTGCTGGGCGCGGTCGGCGGTTACAAATGGGATACCCTGCCTGGCGATAAGCGCCCGGAGGCCGGGTTGCTGGGCATCCGCGCGGCGCTGGGGCTGTTCGCCAACCTGCGTCCCGCCAAAATTTACGGCCCGTTGAAGGACGCCTGCCCGCTGAAGGATGAGATCATCGGCGACAATATGGACATTATGGTGGTGCGGGAATTGACCGGCGGCATCTATTTTGGCAAACGGGGCCGTGAATCCGTGGACGATGTGGTGTCGGCCTACGATACCGAGCGGTACTCGGTGCCGGAAATCGAGCGCATTGCCCGGGTGGCGTTTGAAACCGCCCGCAAACGGAGCAAAAAAGTGCACAGTGTGGATAAGGCCAATGTGCTGGAATCCTCGCGGCTGTGGCGGGAAACCGTCATCCGGATAGCGGAGGAGTATCCGGACGTGGAGCTGCAGCACCTGTACATTGACAACGCCGCCATGCAGCTGGTACGCGGTCCCAAACAATTTGACGTAATCCTGACCTCCAATATTTTCGGGGATATCCTCTCGGATGAAGCCTCCCAAATCGCGGGTTCCATTGGGATGCTCGCCTCGGCGTCGCTGAGCAGCGGCCACTGCGGCCTGTACGAGCCGATCCACGGCTCCGCGCCGGATATCGCCGGCAAGGGTATCGCCAATCCGCTGGCGACCATTCTGTCGGCGGCAATGCTGCTGCGATACTCTCTGAACGAAACGGCAGCGGCTGATGCCATTGAAGCGGCGGTGGAAACGGTTCTGAACGCCGGGATGCGGACGCCGGATATTGCCGCGCAAGGGTGTCCTACCGTCAGCACCTCCCAGATGGGCGATGCCGTTGTGCAGGCGCTGGCCTGATAGGAGCCTCCTACCCCCGGTCTGTTGGCCGGGGGTTTTTATGCATCCGCATTTTTAATGTTTTTTAGATATTATTTAATGTAATACATTAAATTTATATTGACAAAAGTTAATTCCAGTGCTACACTGTCTATATCAAGGCCGGCTTGAAAATGCGTGTACAAGGGGATTATACTATGAATAAACTCAACCGTTTTACATCTGCTGCCGCCCGTCTGCTGGAAGTGATTCACTGGCTATTGGCCGTGGGGGCTGTCGCCGCGTTCATTTTGAGCTTTACCTCTCAGGATTTTATTTCTCATATGATGGAAGGTATGAAACAGGACGCCTCATTATATGGCTTCGAGATCCATGTGCTGACCGCCGAAGGCGCTGTCAGCTTTACCGCTTTCCGCTTTTTATCCGCCGCCGGATTGTTTTTGTTTAGTCTGATGGGCATGATTTTTCGCAATATCCATTTAATCTTTAAGACGTCCGCCGGAAAGACATGGTTTGCCAAAGGGGAAACCCCTTTTCAGAAAGATACGGTGCGTATGGTCCGGGAAATCGGCATATTTTCCATTAGCATACCGGTAACGGGCTTAATTTTATCCGTAATCGCCCGGCTGATGATGGGGGTGGACGCGGTAGAAATCCGTGTCGACCTGAGTGGGCTGATTATGGGAATCGTCGTCCTTTGCCTGTCCCAGATATTTGCTTATGGGATGCGGCTTCAACAGGATGTAGACGGCCTATTGTAAGGAGCTATGCGTATGGGAAAGATTATTTTGCGTCTGGACCGCATGATGGTGGAACGGAAAATGTCTCTCAATGAACTGGCGGAGCGAGTCGGTATTTCCAACGTCAACCTGTCCAAAATCAAGAATAACAAGGTGACGGCGGTACGCTTCTCCACCCTGGCAGCCATCTGTGACGCGTTGGACTGTGATGCGGGCGATATTTTGGAATATCAAAAAGAGGAATAACCACGGGTACGAATGCAGGATAAGAAGGCTGCAACCCTTTATCCCATCGGGCTCGTGTTCCAGCCTCCCACTTTTGTCACCGAATCGCTGCCCAAACAATCCACCGGCGAAATTACAGGCAGACTATAAAATCTAAAACCTATTTGGTTTTAAACAAAAGGCCCGGCTGCGAAATGATTCGCAGCCGGG
>URYP01000084.1 GCA_900552115.1 uncultured Oscillospiraceae bacterium
CCTCTGTTTACGGTTTTGTCCAACCGACTCCCGTCCGGTCGAAAGAGAGACGGTTTTACTCCTGCGGCAGCAGGGTAATGGTAATCGATTTAATATTGACGCCGCCGTCGCCTCCCAGCAGCCGCACAACGTTTTCCGTGCCAGCCTTGAGTTCTACCAAACCGATCAATTCCTTGTCTCCATAATTTGACCAGTCTCCAGTGGACTCAAAGCCCAAGTCGGAACCAAGCTCCGTCTTGCGGTCATTAGCGGTAACAATAAGTCCGCCATCGTTCAGGGAGGCGTAAGCAATAGAAATTTTGGCTTTGCCTCCCTTACCGCCGTTCACGCCGGAAATGTCGACATAAGCGCCGGCGTTCTGCATATTATGAACCGCGCCATCTTCCTCTACCCGCGGGAAGTTGGCGGGATCCTCGGTCGTGCTGCCGCAGGTAATATTCTTGCCGCTCATTTCATACGTGGCAGACGGACCGGTAAATACGCTGTAATCCACTTCGGTCGGATCTTTCGGCTTTAAAGTGGGATCCACGTTGCTTTCCGGCAGATACACTTTGATAGACGTAAAGTTGGCCCCGCCGGAACCGGATGCCAGCCAGATCGAGTTGTCCGCTCCCGCTTTCAGGTCGATCAGGCAGTAGGCCACGCCGCTGTAGTTATCCCACGCGCCGGTGGTGGCCATACGCATATAATAGCTGACGGTGGAATCGAGGCCATTCGCCATGCCCGTGGTCTTCACCTGGAAATTCGGCTTGTCGGCAGCAGCGTAATGTACTTCGAGAAGCGCCTTGCCGTCCTGCTTACCGCCCACAACACCGTCAAACTGCAGATAGGAACCCGGCGCTGTCAGGGTTTCGGTGTGACGGGTATCACCAGCACCGGTAATTTTGGGCATCTCCTTGGGCGTGCCGTCCGGATTTTTCTGGTCATCCTTGAGCTTGCTGACATCCACGTCCACCTTGGCAAAATTCAGGTTGTAGTCATATCCATGGGTATAGGTTTCTTTGTAGCCGGCGATCGTCTCATCGCTGATGATCAATGCCCCTGTCTGGTTGGGCGCATATTCACCCGTTTCCGCCGGACCGATGGCCGGCACGCCCTCCGCGGTTTGTACGACCGGTTGAATGGTGCCGTCCTCGTTAAAGGACACCTTATCCACGCAGACTGAACGCAGGTTCCCCGCACCGGACAGGGCCGCGTTATGATAAAACATATACCACTCGCCCTTGTACTCGACGATGGAACCATGGGTGGTTTCACAATCGGTCACCGGAGACAAAATCGGTTCCGACTGGGTCTCCCACGGGCCCATCGGGTTGTCCGCCATAGCGTAACGCATTTCGTTTTCGCCGGCGCGGCCGTCCGGGAACATCATGTAATACATCCCGTCACGATCAAAGATCCAGGAACCCTCATGGAAATCACGGGGATCACCGCCCGGATTGCGGTCTTCACCGGGGTAATACAGCTGCTCGGTAATATCTGTCCAAGTGTCCTCTTTAATGCCCAGCAGATCGTCCGTCATCTCGGCGATATAGCATTTTCCGCCGCCGCCGACCGACAGATAGAATTTACCGGTTTTCGGATCCTCGTATACGCAGGGATCGATCAAAGAGGTCATATTGTCGTAGTCGATTCCTTCGATGTAACCCTGGTAAGGGGCGCCGTCCGCTTTCTGCGTGACCACCTCAAAGCCTTCCGCCGGCTTATCGCTGACGGCAACGCCGATTTTCCAGGATTTATCCCAGTTGGTATCGCTCGGATGCGGGAAAAAGAAATAGTATTTGCCGTCTTTATAGGCCGCGTCCGGCGCCCACATGAAGCCGCCTTCCGGGCGCCCCCATTCCACGTCGTCCGAGGACAGGATTTCGCCGTGATCATACCAGTCCACCATATTGGTCGTGGAATATACGTGGTATTTGTCCATGAAATCGCAGCCCTGCGCCGGGAACTGGTCCTGCGAGGGATAGACGTACAGGCGGTCGTCGCCGTCCACATTCCACACATGGGCCGAGGGATCTGCCGTGAAAATATCGGTAAAAATAGGATTGCCGGAAGTGGTTGGCCCCACCGGGGTTTCCGCCGGGAACGAGCTGATTTTCTCCGTCACAAACTGCAAAATAAGCAGGGCGTCGTTTGCGGTGACGCCTTCCTTTCCATCCACATCAGCCGCTTTGGTTTCGGCTTCGTCCAAGGTGATTTTCTGGGTCGCCGCCTGAAGCGCCAGCAATGCATCAGATGCGGTAACGCCATCCTTCCCATCGATGTCGCCCAAAGCCCTCGCGGCCTCTTCCTCCGCCGAAGCGGTCATGCCCAGTGCCGGCGCAGCCAGCAAAGCCGCGGCAGAAAATGCCGCCAGGCACGCTCGCATTCGTTTTGCTTTTTTCATGCCAATTCCTCTCCTTTTCCGGAATATTACAAACAGCGACGTATCGCCGGTTTGTACACTATCCGCACAGTTCAACTGCCATCCTCTTTATTGCCCACTCACTGTATATGGATAAGAATACTAAAACATGTTCTTAATGTCAACAAAAAGTTGTTTTGATACCCTATATTTATAAGAGCCTTTTTACGAAAGCCGGTGCCGGTGCGTTCCCCCACACCAGAAAGGCGGGCCATAGCGCCTTGCGACAGGCGGCCTGCCGTATATGCGGCGGGTTGACAATCCCCCGCGTTCGTATTAAACTAAAGCAACAGAATGCGAGAAGGTGGAGAGAAAACCATGATGAATTCCGAAAAAACAATGGAGAAAATCGTTTCTCTGTGCAAAGGCCGCGGCTTTGTATTTCCCGGCTCGGATATTTACGGCGGCCTGGCCAATGCGTGGGACTACGGCCCTCTGGGCGTGGAACTGAAAAACAATGTCAAACGTGCCTGGTGGAAAAAATTCGTGCAGGAAAGCCCCCTGAATGTGGGGCTGGACAGCGCTATCCTGATGAATCCGCAGGTGTGGGTGGCTTCCGGCCACGTAGGAAATTTCTCCGATCCTCTGATGGACTGCAAAAGCTGCAAAACCCGTCACCGCGCGGATAAGCTGATCGAGGATACCGGCGTCAATCCCGGGGGCTGGAGCTTTGACGAGATGAAAGCCTATATTGACGAGCACGACATCCATTGCCCGGAATGCGGCGAACACAATTTCACCGACATCCGCACCTTTAATTTGATGTATAAGACCTACCAGGGGGTCACCGAAGACGCCAAAAACGAAATTTATCTGCGGCCTGAAACCGCGCAGGGTATTTTTGTCAACTTCGGTAATATCCAGCGCAGTACCCGGCGCAAAATCCCCTTTGGCGTGGCGCAGATCGGCAAAAGTTTCCGCAACGAAATCACGCCCGGCAATTTTATTTTCCGTATCCGTGAATTTGAACAGATGGAGCTGGAATTCTTCTGCAAGCCCGGCACCGATCTGGAATGGTTCGGTTACTGGAAAAACTACTGCCGCGACTGGCTGCTGGCGCTCGGCATCCGGGAAGAGAACCTGAAGCTGCGGGATCATGAGCAGAAGGAACTGTCCCATTATTCCAAAGCAACCACCGACTTTGAGTTCCTGTTCCCCTTTGGCTGGGGCGAGCTGTGGGGTATCGCCGATCGTACCGATTACGATCTGACACAGCATTCCGAGCATTCGGGCCAGAAGCTCGACTATTTCGACCAGGAAGCGGGCGAGCATTACATCCCTTATGTTATTGAGCCCTCTCTTGGCGCCGACCGCGTCGTGCTGGCTTTCCTCTGCGACGCGTACGACGAAGAAGTAATTGATGAAAAAGACACCCGTGTAGTCATGCGTCTGCACCCGGCGCTGGCCCCGTTCAAAGCCGCGGTGCTTCCCCTTTCCAAAAAGCTGGGCGAAGAGGCCATGAAGGTCTATGAGCGGTTGAGCAAAGATTTTATGGTCGATTATGACGAAACCGGCTCCATAGGCAAACGCTATCGCCGGGAAGACGAAATCGGCACGCCGTTCTGCATTACGTATGATTTTGAATCGGCCGGGGACGGCTGCGTCACGGTTCGTGACCGCGATACCATGCAGCAGGAGCGGGTGGCGATCGACAGCCTGACCGCCTATCTTGCGGAAAAAATGCGGTTTTAACGGCCTTTCCGGTTCGTCATAAAATGTTCAGAATATTTTTCTTGCTTTTGTCAAAAACTACCGTATAATGAAATCGCTGAAAGTCACTATGACAAGACGTAAAAAGACAGGGGCTCAGTATACGGGTTTTGTCCCATCCCGCATTGTCGGGAATATCGGTTTTACCGATACCGGTACAATATCCCGGCCCGCAGAAAGGAATACATTGCTTTTATGACGGAATCGCTTGCCAAATGGTTTACCGACGTTCTGGGAGGTATCCCGCCTGAACTGGTTATTTTTATCATTTCCATGATCCCAATTCTGGAACTCAGGGGCGGCCTGATCGCCGCGGCGCTTTTGGGCGTCGATATCGTTCCCGCCATCGCGATTTGTCTGGTGGGCAACATTCTGCCGGTTCCTTTTATCCTTTGGTTTATCACGCCGATATTCAATTGGCTCAAACGAACGCGGCTGTTCCGGCCGCTGGTGGAAAAGCTCGAAAAGAAATCCATGGGGAAAAGCGATAAAATTCAAAAATATGAATTTATCGGCCTAATTCTGTTCGTCGGCATCCCGCTCCCCGGAACTGGCGCCTGGACCGGCGCTCTGATCGCGTCCCTGCTGAATATTCCTTTTAAAAAGGCTTTCCCCGCCATTTTGATTGGATTGTTGCTGGCAACCACCATCATGTGCGTAATCACCTACTTGATCCCCTGGCTCATTACGCTGTTTTAAAACTGATGAGAGAAAAAACCGGGCGTTTCGTATACGAAACGCCCGGTTTTACATTTCCAATTGCTCGACTCTGTCTGCTTTGTTCAGTCCTGTCAATAAGGCTCTGCATCCGTGGGACTTTCGTCGCATTTCGCCGCAAATCTTACAGGAAACATTTTTCATCTTAAGTTTTTCCGTCAATTTCCAAATGATCTGGACTTTTCGGGCAAAAGCATGTATAATGCGTAAAGAAGCCGGGCAGGCGGTTATGCCCGGCGGCTGTCCCCCGGCTGGCGTCTTTTTTAAGAACGGCCCGACGGCCGTGAACGCAACGCTTGGGGTCGGAGGGATCGCATTCAATGCTGGACAAAAAAACAAAAAAGCACATTGGCAGCCTGCTTGTGCTCGTTGGGCTGATCGCGCTCACATTCTATATGCTGCTGCGCAATCTGAATCCCGGGGATCTGCTTTCGGTTTTTAAAAACGCCAATCCCTGGTATCTGCTTGCGGGTTTCGCCATGGTGCTGATATTTCTCGCCGGCGAAGGGCAGTGTTACCGGGTGATGCTGGGCTCTTTGGGGGAACGCATCCGCTTTTTCCCCTCTTTCACCTATGCTTGCATCGATTTTTATTTTTCGGCTATCACACCATCCGCTACCGGCGGCCAGCCCGCCGTCGTCTACTATATGGGAAAGGACGGCGTTCCCATTGCCAAGGGCGGCATGGTTTTGCTGCTGTATACCGTTATTTATAAGGCGGTGCTGATGACCCTGGGGATCGCCGCGGTCTGCATATCGCCCGGGCTGATTCTGCACGGCGAATGGTATTTTAAGCTGCTGTTCGCCTTCGGCATTACCGTCAACATCATTGTCATGGCGGTTTTTTTGCTGGCTATGTTTTCCCGTACGCTGATGCTGCGGGTATGCCGGTTTTTAGTGGTCTTTGGGCACAAAATCCATCTGGTCAAACACCCAGCGGATAAGCTGACGGCACTGGAGCATCATTTGGAGGAATACCGGGCCAGCGCCGATTACATTAGGAAAAACCCGGCCATGCCTGTCAAGGTGTATCTTTGGGCCATGGTGCAGCGGCTGGCCATGTTTTCGGTAGCCTTTTGGGTATACCGCAGCCTGGGCTACAGCGCATTGTCACTGGTGGAGCTGATCGTGATTCAGGTGGTCATTTCCATTGCGGTGGATTCCCTCCCCCTCCCTGGCGCGGTGGGAGCGGCGGAGAAAATGTTTCTCACCCTGTACGGTACCATTTACAGCGCCGGCATGCTCGAGCCGGCATTGCTGCTGACCAGGGGCCTCAATTATTACGGCTGCCTGATTCTGTGCAGCATCGTTTGCATTGTCAATCACCAGCGGGTGATGTGCCGCGAGCGGTAAGAGGAGGAAAAGGAAAATCATGTTGGGATTTTTCAATTATACGGTCTGGGCAACTTATGCCAGCCTGGCCTCGGCGGTGTTGGGAATCTTTTTTTCCTGTGCGGGCCAGCCTCTGGCGGGCGTGATCTGCCTGATCGTATCCGGGTTCTGCGACGCTTTTGACGGGCGGATCGCCCGTACAAGGACAAGCAGCACCGAACAGGAAAAGCGATTCGGCATACAGCTCGATTCCCTCTGCGACTTGGTGTGCTTCGGTGTACTGCCGGTCATCATCGGTTACGCAGCGGGACTGACGGACTGGTATTATATGCCGGTGTTCCTGCTGTTCATTCTCGGGGCGCTGATCCGCCTCGCGTATTTTAACGTTATGGCTGAAGAGCATCAGACCCATCCCGGCCAGGCCTGTCCCGGCTACCTGGGTTTGCCGGTCACCTCGACCGCGCTGATCCTGCCGGCGGTCTACCTGCTGCGCAGCGTAGTATCAGAAACCGTGTTCCCCTTTGTCTATGGGGGGGCGCTGCTGCTGGTCGCCATAGCCTTTGTCAGTAAATTCCATGTTCCCAAGCCCCGGCTAAAGGCCATTTTGGCCATGCTGGCCGTTGGGCTGGTGGAGCTTATCGTACTAATTGTCTGCGGGAAGTGACCCTGTGAAAAGCCGTTTTTCTCAGGGCTTTTGCGAAAGGAGGGACGGATACGATGCCTGTACTGTCCAAAGCCGAAGCTGTTTACTCTGCGAAACCGACAGTATCCATGGAGGAAATCCGCAACGGCGCTTTAACATTTTTATATCGTACCGCTGTGGGGCGAATCTTCCTTAAACTGCTCACCCGTCCTGCCGTTTCCCGGATTGTCGGCCGTTTTATGGACAGCCGGTTGTCTGTCCCTTTTATTGGCTCCTTTGTCCGGCACAACCACATAGACCTGTCGGATTACGAGCCGGTTCGTTACCGTTCCTACAATGAATTTTTTACCCGCCGGATCCGTCCGGAACTGCGCCCCATCGACCGCGCGCCGGCACATCTGATCAGCCCCTGCGACAGCAAGCTGGCCGCCTATCCCATTGATGAGGGCAGCCGCTTCTGGATCAAGCAGTCCTCCTATTCTGTGGACGATCTGTTGGGAAACGATCCTATTGCCGCGGACTACCAGGGCGGGACCTGCCTGGTCTTCCGCCTGACGGTGGACGATTATCACCGCTACTGCTACCTGGATGACGGTCACAAAGGGGAAAACCGCTTTATCGGCGGCGAACTGCACACGGTCAAGCCGATTGCGCTGGATACCTGCAACATTTACAAACGCAACTGCCGGGAATACACCGTGCTGCATACCGACCATTTCGGCGATGTGGTGCAGGTGGAGGTGGGCGCTATGATGGTGGGTAAAATCAAGAACCATCACGGGACAGCCTCTATTCGGCGCGGCGAAGAAAAAGGAATGTTTGAATTCGGCGGTTCCACTATTGTTCTGCTTCTCAAAAAGGGAGCGGCCGTTGTGGACCAGGATATTTTTGAGAACACCCGTGAACAGCGGGAAACCATTGTACAAATGGGCCAGAAAATTGGTGTGCGGGGTTCCTGACACCACATATATACTGAACCTCCGCCGGTGCTTCTTATCTGAAGTGCCGGCGGTTTTTGCAGAGTACCCCTTGCATTGTGGCAGGCGGTCGTTTACAATAAGATCACTACGCGCAGGAGGGGATTCTGTTGAAAATACTGTATGGTTTATACTCCGGCATGGTGCTGCAGCGGCAGGGGGATCTTTGCCGCGTCCGGTTCGCTGCCGAGGCTGACGGGACGGTTACCGTTACTGTTCCCCACGGACGGTTGGAGGAAATCGAAACGGTGGAAGGCGGCCGGCATTTCTGGCTGACGGGAATCCCTGTCGGCGGCCCCTACACGCTTACCCTGTCGGACGATACGGACAGCGTAACTCTGCACGACTTGTATGTCGGGGACGTCTGGCTGCTGGCCGGCCAGTCCAATATGGAGGGTGTGGGCTATTACCGCGATATTGCCGGCGAGGTGAGGCTGCGGCCAGAGCTGCGGCAGTTTTCTTTTGACAACCAGCACTGGGAGTCCGCCGAACCGCGGCTCCATCGCGGGTGGCTGAGTCCGGAGCCATATATGCGGGAGCATTTCGCGGGACATGGCGGCGTCCATGAACGCGGAGTGGGCCCCGGCTTTTTCTTTGCCGAGGAGATGTACCGCCGTACCGGCGTGCCGCAGGGATTAATCCCCTGTGCGCTGGGCGGCTCCAATTTAGGACAGTGGTCACCGGATGGTTCGGTGGATGGGTACCGTCTGTACGACATGACCCTGACCCGCTTTCGGCTGTGCGGTTCCCATGTCCGGGGGATTTTCTGGTATCAGGGCTGCGCCGAGGCTAATCCGGACGGTATCCGCCTGTTTACCGGGCGCATGAAGCGGCTGATTGAACAATTCCGGGAGGATACCGGCTGCCCGGAGCTGCCCTTTGTGCAGGTTCAGATCGGGCGGTTCACCAATACACCGCCGGCCGAAGACTCCCATTGGAGCGCGGTTCGGGAATTGCAGCGCTGCTTAACAGCCGACATTCCCCATCTGGACACGGTGGCTGTCACCAACGCCGACTACGCGGACGGCATACACCTGCAGGCCCGGTATCATATCAAGCTGGGCGCCGCGGCGGCAGAAAGTATGTATGCGCTGTGCTTTGATCCGCAGCACCGCCGGTCGCTCCCCGCGCCGGCACTGCGCTCCATCCGCATGGTGCGCGATGCGGATGACTTTGGAGAAACCCTGGCCGTGGCTTTTGACCATATCCACGGTGGGCTGACTGCCGAGGGCATCCCGTCCGGCTTTGCGCTCTCCCACTCCCCGGAGCGGATCGATACCCACAGCATCTTCCGGATCGAACTGTCAGGTGACACGGCGTATATCCGCCACGAGTGCCCGGAGGCCGAGCTGCGGAAAATGGTCCTGTCCTATTACTTTGGCAACGGTTCGTATGCCAACATTACCGATGCGGCGGGGCGTCCCCTGCCCGCGTTCGGTCCGCTGAAGCTCAGCGAGTGGCTGACGGAGTAAACCGTTTTTCAGTATATTTACAATACGGCGACACGGTGTTAATGGAAAATCCCGGCCGGGTTTTGCCGCTTTCAAAGAAATGGCTCG
>URYP01000085.1 GCA_900552115.1 uncultured Oscillospiraceae bacterium
CCGAAAGGGCCGTGCCGTTTCTTTTGATTTATAGGGTAATATACGCGCTGTTGGCATAGCCGACGGTTCCGTTATAGTTCACGACATACCAGTTCTGCCAAGAGCCGAGCACCTCAATAGACGCTCCGTCCGGAGCGGTCGTCAGCACAGTCGCCTCCATGTTGGGCCGGCTGCGTATATTCAGTTCGCCGCCATTTGTGGATACCGTCCCGGTGCGGGCAGGCTGCGCTTCGATAAAGGGAATGCCGAAATACTGTGCCAGGGACTGCACCAGGTTGCGCGCGATAACTTGCAGGTTGTCAACAATCCAGTTGGCGTCGGGTACGTTGTCGTGATAGGCCACTTCAATCAGTACCGCCGGCGCGCGGGTACGCCGCAGCTCGGCCAGCGTGGTAGTGGGGACAGCCCGGACCCGGTCGGGATAGAGGGCAATGTTACGGAAATTATCGGCAATGATTTCCGCTGCCCGGCGCCCTTCGGCGCTGGGCGTATAATAATACACGTCGGTGCCATGCAGGCGGCCGGCCAGCGATTCAGGGCCGGCGTTGGAGTGCAGTGCCAAATGCAGGTCGTAATTACCGGCATTGGATTGCTGAATGATCTGAGACAGGGTTTCGTCCGGATTATTGCGGGTAAACTGGATACCGGTGGAACGCAGATAAGGTTCCATGGCATCCGCCAGCAGGTTCATATATTGTTCTTCACTGCCGCCGATAGCATAGGGATTGAATTCCTGGGCTGATGGACTGAGAAAAATAGTGGGCATATGGTCACGACCATCCTTTCATGGGGACTGGAGTTTTACAGTTTTTTCAAAATACCTGGAACTGCTGACACCGTGCGGGCGCAGATAGCGGCCCAGTTCGAACAGACATTCCGGGTCACGGGTAATGGTGTTGGTGCGGGATTCGCAGGTCATCGTGCAGGCAAATCCCAGTTCCTTAAGAATGGGCAGCGCTTCTTTACTGATGGCGCCATAGGGATAGGCAAAAGCGGTGGGTGTCCGGCCGATATTCTGGGTGGTTTCCTGCTGCATTTTGCTGAGATCCTCGACCAGCCGTTCCCGGTATTGGTCGGCGGTTTCTCCGCTGACCTTTTTCGACCCTTTGTGAGATTGGTCTATGGCGTGAAGGTCATAGGTATGGCTCTGGATTTCCACCCGCCCAGAATCGGACATTTCCTTGATATCCGTCCAGTTGAGATAGCTGTAGGCCACGTGCTTGTCGCCATTTTCCGTAAAGGTATCCGTATATGAGCCGACGGGGCAGAGCACCATTTTGTAGTCGAATTCTTTCATCAGGGGATAGGCATAGACATAATTGTTGTAAAAGCCGTCATCAAACGTGAGCATGATCGGTTTATCCGGCAAGGGCGATCCTTTCTTAACGTAGTCGATCAAGTCCTGCACCACCACTGTGGAATAGCCGTTGTCCTTGAGATACCGCAGATCGCTTTTGAATTCGTCCACCGATATGACATACTTATTCTGACGGCTTTTATCTTCCAGCAAGCCGTGATACATGATGACGGGCAGGGCAACACCTTCGGCGGCAGCGGGTTTGGCGGGAGCCCCCTTTATCAGTACCGTACCGATCAGCATAACGACGGCTGCTGCCGCCGCAATGATGCCGGTGCGCGGCTTAAATCGTATTGTTTTAAACAGCACATTTTCACCCCCCTTGGCGTTTGCTATACTATACGCGAAGGCGGCGGGGAAATATGACAAAAGCAGCCCGTCCCACCCATTGGGATATAAAAAGTCTCCGGTCTGCGCTTGGCGGCAGGCCGGAGACTTTTTTATATCCGGGACAGGTCGTAGGGGGTCTGCTGATAGACGAAGTAGTTCAGCCAATTGGAAAAAAGCAGGTTGGCGTGGCTGCGCCACAGCATAGTGGGCACCGCGTCTGGGTTGTCGCTGGGAAAATAATTCCGGGGGATCGCGGGGGATAGCCCCCGTTCGACATCCCGGCGGTATTCGTTCGCCAGCGTATAGCGGTCATATTCGCAGTGCCCGGTGACAAATACCTGGCGAGCGTCATGGGCAGCGACGATCGCAACACCCGCGGTTTCCGACATGGCCAGCACCTGTAGGGCGGGATGGCGGTCAATATCGTAGCGGCTGACCTCGGTATAGCGGGAATGCGGCATATAGAATACCTCGTCAAACCCACGCAGCAGCGGATGCTGCAAGTCGAGAGGACGGTGTTTGAATACGCCGGACAGCTTTTCCGTCAGGGGAAGTTTGGAAATGCGGTAATGATGATACAGCCCCGCCATGGCCCCCCAGCACAGGTGCAGGGTGGAATAGACATGGGTTTTCGACCAGTCCATGATCATACAAAGCTCATCCCAATAATCCACCTGTGAAAAATCGAGACTCTCCACCGGCGCGCCGGTGATGATCATACCGTCGTATTTGTTGTCTTTTACCTGGTCAAAGGTCTGGTAAAACTCCAGAAGATGTTCCTGCGGCGTGTTTTTGGACACATGGGTCGCGGTCTGCATCAAATCGATATCCACCTGCAGGGGAGAATTGCCCAGCAGCCGCAGCAGCTGGGTTTCCGTTTCCACCTTGGTAGGCATTAAATTGAGAATCAGGATCTGCAGGGGGCGGATATCTTGATGCGTAGCCCGGTTCTCGGTCATGACAAAGATGTTTTCCGACTCAAGAATGCGGGCGGCAGGCAAATTATCGGCAATTCGAATAGGCATGACCGGTCCCTCCTCGTATAATGGGATACAGTATAGCAAAAAAGCCTCTTTTGCGCAAGCCGGAGCAAAAAAATCTTCCTTTTGGCGCTTGGGTTTGCTATAATAAACGAAACCACCTGAGCAAGGTTAAGGTAGTCCTCAACCGGAATGGTTTGACTTTTGCCCGGGCAGCGTTTAAAATTTGGTGGCCTTTATTCGAGGCTATCTGTTGGGACTTTCACTTATGGGGTTTCTTTTCCTTGCCTTCGGCGAAAAGTCAGACGTTTCATTTAGCCTAAAGCGGGGTGCAGTCCCGGTAATTTGAGTATACATTTAGTCCGGCCAGCCGGATAAGAGAGGTGCTTTATGAAAATAATTGATATACTAAACAGCGAACGGGTCAGCTTTTCGTTTGAGGTTTTCCCTCCCAAAGCGGACGTGGATTTTCCGTCGATACAGGAAGCGACGCATAAAATTGCGGCACTGAAGCCCGATTTTATGAGCGTTACATATGGCGCGGGTGGGGGAACTTCCCAGCATACCGTCCGGGTGGCGGAAGATATTCAGCGGTCCTGCGGTGTCCCGGCCCTAGCCCATCTCACCTGCGTGTCTTCTACAGGGGATATGGTGCGGCAGGCGCTTGCCCGCATGAAGCAGGCGGGGATACAAAACGTCCTCGCCCTGCGGGGGGATATCCCGGCAGACGGCAAAACAGCGGGGGAGTACCGCTACGCCAGCGAACTGATTGGAGAGATCCGCCAGGCGGGTGATTTCTGCATCGGTGCGGCGTGTTATCCGGAGGGTCATGTGGAGTGTGGCAGTATGGAACAGGATATGGAGCACCTAAAAGAAAAAGTAGCCTGCGGCTGTGATTTTTTGACCACCCAAATGTTTTTTGACAACAGTGTGCTTTACAGCTTCCTCTACCGCGCCTTGGCCAAAGGCATCGACGTGCCGGTAATCGCAGGTGTCATGCCGGTGACCAACAGCCGCCAGATTGCCCGGGCTTGCGCTATGTCCGGGGCAACCCTGCCGGCCCGTTTCCGCTCGATCATGGACAAGTTCGGCAGCCGTCCGGCGGCCATGAAGCAGGCGGGAATCGCCTATGCGACCGAACAGATCATCGATCTGGTGGCAAATGGCGTGCGGGGAATCCATATTTACACCATGAATAAGCCGGATGTGGCGGCACAGATCACCGCCAATTTGTCCGAAATATGGGGACGCTGATTATGACGATATCGCGCAAGGAGATTGAACGCTACCTCGGTTGCCGTGGTGGGGCGGATGAGCGTACCCGACGGCTTATTGAGGCTTGCCTCTTGGAACTGGAACAGGCGGTAACACCTCATTCCATTAGCCAGATAACCGATCTATCTATTGATGGGGATAGGCTGTCCATGGGCGGGTTTACCGTAACCAGCCGCTATCTGGCCCGGCATCTGCGAAACTGCCGGCAGGCGGTGCTGATGGCGGCAACCCTGGGTCCGGGAGCGGACCGTTTGTTGAAGCAGAAAGCCTGCGTGGATATGAGCGCTGCTGTAGTGATGCAGGCGTGTGCCGCCGCCATGATCGAGGCGGTTTGCGACGATGTGCAGGCACAGGTGGCATCCGCGGCGCAGGAGCGGGGCCTGTATGTCCGGCCGCGGTTCAGCCCGGGATACGGCGATTGGCCGCTGAGCGACCAGAAGGCGCTGCTCGACAGGCTGGAAGCGGCCAAACGCATCGGCCTGACGGTTACGGACAGCCTGATGCTGGCCCCCACCAAATCCGTAACGGCCGTCATCGGGCTGACCGATCAGCCGGGTGGCTGCCATGTGCACAAATGCCAAATATGTAATAAAACCGACTGTGCCTTCCGGCAGGCGGATTAGGCTAAAACCATTTCCGAAGGGAGAGGATACTATGACGATTCGCGAGGCCATGCGCACCCGGAGGTTGTTTTTTGACGGGGCAATGGGAACCATGCTGCAGGAAAAAGGGCTGGCCGGCGGGGAATTGCCGGAACTGTGGAATATCGACCGTCCCGACGACATACGGGATGTCCACCAGCAGTATCTGGAGGCCGGCTGCGATATTATAAAAACCAATACCTTTGGCTCCAACGCGCTGAAGCTGGACAATACGCCCTATGATGTGCGGCGGATTGTCGAAGCCGGTGTGACGTTGGCCCGTCAGGCGGCGGACGCCTGCGGTCATGAGGCCTATGTGGCCATGGATATCGGTCCCAGCGGCAAGCTGTTGGAGCCGCTGGGCGATCTTTCGTTTGACCGGGCGGTGGAGCTTTTTGCCGAAATGGCAGTGGCCGGAGAGCAGGCGGGGGCGGATTTGCTGCTAATCGAAACCATGAGCGATACCTATGAGGCAAAAGCGGCGGTTTTGGCTGCAAAAGAATATACCAGCCTGCCGGTTGTGCTGACCATGATCATGGATGAAAAAGGGAAGCTGCTGACCGGGGGTGATGCGGCGGCGGTGGCGGTCATGTTTGAAGGGCTGGGCGTGGATGCCATTGGCCTCAATTGCGGCCTTGGCCCTGCCCAGATGGCGCAGCCACTGGCACAGATGCAGCAGTGGTGTTCCTTGCCTCTGGTCTGTAATCCTAACGCGGGCCTGCCCCGCAGTGTGGATGGCCGTACGGTGTTTGATATCGATCCGGCGGATTTTGCTTCGCAAGTGGCGGAACTGGCCCGCCTGGGCACGGCGGTGGTGGGAGGATGCTGCGGCACCACCCCGGCGCATATCCGTGAGGTGGTACGGCAATGCCGGGATATCCCGCTGCCGCACTCCCGCCTCTGTACGCATACTACCGCTGTCTGTTCCTTTGCCGGCGTGGTGGAAATCGGCCGCATTCCTACCGTGGTAGGGGAGCGGATCAATCCTACGGGAAAAGCCCGCTTTAAGCAGGCGCTGCGGGATAAGGATATGGATTATATCCTTCAGGAGGGCATTACGCAGGCTAAAGAGGGCGCACACATACTGGACGTCAATGTGGGACTCCCCGATATCGACGAGGTGTCCACGCTGACCCAGGTGGTTCGCGCGCTGCAAAGCGTGGTGGACCTTCCGCTGCAGATGGATACCAGCAATCCGGCGGCTATGGAGCTTGCTCTGCGCAGCTATAACGGCAAGGCGCTGGTTAATTCGGTGAGCGGCAAGGAAGAGAGCATGCGGGAGATATTCCCGCTGGTAAAAAAGTACGGCGGCGTCGTGGTAGCTCTCGCGCTGGATGAGAACGGCATTCCGGAAACGGCGCAGGGGCGCCTGGCTGTGGCTCGAAAAATTGTAGATACGGCCGCTTCCTACGGTATTGACAAACGGGATATTCTGGTGGATGCCCTGACCATGACTGTCAGCACAGGCGGCGATGCGGCAAAGGTTACCCTGGAAGCGGTGAAGCTCATCAAACAGGAGCTTGGAGTCAAAACCATTCTGGGGGTATCCAATATTTCGTTTGGACTGCCCCGCCGGGAGCTGGTGAATGCGGCTTTCTATACGATGGCCCTCCGCAGCGGGTTGGACGCGGCGATCATTAATCCCCATTCCGCGGCTATGATGGATGCCTGGCGGGCCTCCTGCGCCCTTCTGGGTGTGGATGAGAATTGTTCCCGGTATATTGCCAGTTACGCCGAACAGGCTTCTGCGGCTATTTCAGCACCGGCGGATAATCTGCCCCTGACGCAGGCAATCGAACAAGGACTAAAAGACCGGGCATTTGAAATAGCCAAACGGCTGCTGGAGAATACGCCGCCACTCGACATTATAGAGGGAGAAATGGTGCCGGCGCTGGATAAGGTAGGTCAGGGCTTTGAAACCGGCACACTGTTTCTGCCCCAGCTTCTTATGAGCGCGGAAGCGGCAAAAGCTGCTTTTGAGGCCATTCGGCAGCATATGAGCCGGGCGGGAGAACAGCCGGAGAAAAAAGGGAAAATTATTTTGGCTACCGTTAAGGGCGATATACACGACATCGGCAAAAACATCGTCAAGGTGCTACTGCAAAATTATAATTATGATGTGATTGATCTCGGCAAGGATGTCGCCCCGGAAACGATAGTGGACACAGCCTGCCGGGAGAACGTAACACTGGTAGGCCTCAGCGCCTTGATGACCACCACTGTTCCCAGTATGGAGGAAACTATCCGTTTGCTGCGGGCTGCTTGTCCCGGTTGTCGGGTGATGGTAGGCGGCGCTGTGCTGACCCCGGAGTACGCTCGGCAGATCGGGGCGGATTTCTATGGAGCGGACGCTATGGCTTCCGTGCGCTACGCGGAGGAGCTGTTTGGATAGACCTCTTCCTAAAAAGGACTTTACTTTCATGCTTCAGTGTGCTAAAATACAGGTATTCTAAGCGGGAGGGATTGTCATGAATTCCAAAATCAAGGATGCTAACACGGATTTTCTGTTTGAAGCTATTCTACAGCTCCACTCTCTGGAAGAGTGCTATCAGTTCTTTGAGGATTTGTGTACCGTATCGGAAATCAAAGCGCTGTCCCAGCGGATTGCGGTGGCAAAAATGCTCAGTGATAAACGGGTATACAGCGATATCGTGGCGGCGACTGGTGCATCGACGGCAACCATCAGCCGCGTTAACCGTTCACTGATTTATGGCTGCGACGCCTACGACATGGTGTTTTCCCGTATGGAGGACGCGGATAAATCATGAGCGGTTATGGTGCGCTGGCGTCGTATTATGACCGCCTGATGACAGATGTCGATTATGATAAGCGGGCGGAATATCTGCTGAATTTGATGGCACGGCATGGGTCTCCCCGGCCGGAAACCCTGCTCGATCTGGCCTGCGGCTCCGGTAGCTTGACAGGGGAGCTGGCGCGCCGGGGCGTGGACATGATCGGCGTAGACGGGTCCGCCGATATGCTGGCCGAAGCGCAATCGAAGCAGCCGCAAGGGGCTTCGATCCTGTATCTGCAGCAGGATATGCGGCAGCTCGATCTTTATGGCACCGTCAGCGGCGCCGTCTGCGCGCTGGACAGTCTCAATCATATCTGCTGCACAAGCGACCTGCGTGAGATATTCCGCCGGTTGGCGCTGTTTATAGAGCCGGGAGGGTTGTTGATATTCGATGTCAATACGCCCTATAAGCACCGGGAGGTGTTGGCGGATAACGCGTTTGTCTTTGAGGAAGACGATTTTTTCTGCATATGGCGCAACCGTCTGCTGCCCCGTACCTGTGAAGTGGATATGCAGCTGGATTTTTTTGTGAAAAACGGCAACGGGTATGACCGCCTTACAGATCATATCCGGGAGAGAGCTTATACTCCCGCAACATGGCGCCGTCTTCTGGATGAGGCCGGGTTTGAATGGCTGGCGATATATGGAGATATGACCATGCTGCCGCCGGCGGAGCGGGAAGAACGTGTGGTTATTGCCGCGAAAAACAGAAAGGAAATAAAAACAAATGGGTAAGGGAATTCGATGCCTGACAAAGGATGGCGCTGTCATGGCGCTGGCGGTGGACGCCACGGATATTGTCGCGCGGGCGGAACAAATCCATCGCTCCAGCGCGGTGGTGACCGCCGCGTTGGGTCGGATGCTGACCGCCGTTTCCATGATGGGAATCATGCTGAAGGGACGGGACGATACCGTCACCCTGAAAGCAGCGGGTGGCGGACCGGCCGGATCGATCACGGCTGTTTCGGACAGCCAGGGTAATGTGAGGGGCTATGCGGAGCATCCGGTGGTAGAGATTCCCCTGAAACCGAATGGTAAGCTGGATGTCGGCGCAGCTGTCGGTACAGACGGTATGCTGTATGTCCTGCGGGATACCGGCGGCAAGGAGCCTTACGCGGGTTGTACGCCGCTTATATCCGGTGAAATTGCCGAGGACGTGACCAGCTATTACGCACTCAGCGAGCAGATCCCCACTGTATGCGCATTGGGGGTGTTGGTCAACCCGGATTTGAGTGTCCGCGCGGCGGGTGGGCTGCTGCTCCAGCTGTTGCCCTTTTGTCCAGATGGGATTATCGATCAGGTGGAAAAGAACGTGGCGGCGCTGCCTCCCATGACGACAATGCTGGACGACGGCATGTCTGTGGAACAGATTCTTGAAAAAGCGTTGGACGGTATGGATTTTGACGTGCTGGACACATTTGAACCGGCTTACCGCTGCACCTGTTCACGGGGAAAGATCGAACGGGCTTTACAGGCTTTGCCGTCTGACGAGATGCGCTCCCTGCCGGATGAGAACGGCATGACAGAAGCCACCTGCAGCTTTTGTGATCAGGTCTACCGTTTTACCCGAGAGGACCTGGAACGGCTCATAGAACAAAAAAAATAAAATGAATTGCAATTTATCATTGACAAATAGGCTTGAATATAGTATGATAAATTCCGTCGCTGATTTAGGCGGCGGTGAGCGGGAGCATAGCTCAGCTGGTAGAGCACCTGCCTTACAAGCAGGGGGTCACAGGTTCGAGCCCTGTTGTTCCCACCAATGGCCCGGTAGTTCAGCTGGTTAGAACGCTAGCCTGTCACGCTAGAGGTCGTGG
>URYP01000086.1 GCA_900552115.1 uncultured Oscillospiraceae bacterium
TCCGCCGGGACGGTTCGCTTTTACGAGTGCGCTATTGGTTGAAAGGAGGTTTTTAGTAAGGACGATAGACGAGCTGCGCGTCCGACAGGGTCATAGTGAACGTGCCCTCATAATTGTTGAGGCTGTCGATATACATCATCATGCGGTTTACCTTTGACCAGTCGATCGCGGCTACCGTCCCGCTGGCATTGGCGCCGCTGTTCGACTCGCTAAGCCGCAGAGTCACGTAGTTATCGCCCTGATGCAGTTGAAGCCCTCGCACGCTCCAGTTGTTGTTGCGTTCCGGATTATCTTCGGACGAACGCAGTTTAAATAGTCCGTTGTTATATAGTTGACTGTCATCCACTGTAGACGTTCCTTTATCCATGGTCACTTTGACTTGCAGATACACCTTGCTGAGGTCATATCCCGTCAAGTCGACCGGTTCGCTACCATCCAATGCTTTCCAGTCGGCATACAGAATATTTTTCTTTTCAGCCGTATTTTCAATGGTATAGGTCTGCTCAATACCAGAGAACCGGGCCAGCGTTTGAGGCTCGGACGACGCCAGTTTGATGCCGTTCAGCGCTTCCGTCACCTGCGCACCAAACGCGATTTGGATGTTGAGATGCTTACGGCAATCCAGATTGCCAATCGCCTTTCCCTGTGCTCCATTTTCATAGATCAGCGATGGTATAGCGCCATTATCATTATTAGACGCCGCTACAATGGTGGAGCCCAGCATATTCAGCGTACCGCCCGCACGGCAAACGCCCTCGTATACACACCAGGAAAAATAGTGCACCAGGTTGACCGTGCCGCCCTCGACCAGTGCCAGTTTGGAACCGCCCGCCCATGCATCGGCATTATATATACTGACCGTACCGGTAAACCCGGGCTTGGTCCAAACATTGTACCCGGTACCGTTGCGATGGAACACGCCCATCGAACTGAGCAGCGTCAACTCGGCGTCGATTCCGGATTCCGCCACCACACCGTGCTGACATGCGTCAAATGCAAAACCAAACATGGTACCGTTAAAGGAACCGCCGGTATACGGGTCGGCTATCAAATGCAATTGGGTATTGATTAAAATGTTAAAATCAGAGAAAAACCGAACATTGCGGCAGTCGCCCAGTGTAATGCCCGTCACTTCTCGGGTTGTATATTCATCCAGCAACTGGGTACGGGTGGTTTCTCCGTCAGCCGTTAGTTGATTAGCAGGATTGTTGGCATAAAAGCCCTGTTGTCCCCATCCGGAATAATTAAAATGGAAGTTCTGCACCCATCCCCCGTCGATACCATGACCGATCCGCATGGCCTCCTTCATTACCGCACCAGTTACATCCAACACCACCAACCCATCGCAGCGATTGGTCATAGCGTCGATGCCGGTGTATCCCGCGACAATGGCAATATTTTGAATCCAGTCGCCGGCATTGGCGCGGATGGTGGGCGGATAGGCATGCACTTTTTCAGCGTCAATAAGCGCTTTATCGCTGAATCCCTGTTCCGGATAAAACACCGTAAAGCCTTTGGCGCCCGCATTCTGCGCCAAGGTAATCAGCGGTGCGGCAGAAGCGTTGTCTTTGTTGCCATACACATAAAACTGGGTGCCTCTGTTGGTGCTGTTGCCATAATGCGCACCATCAAAACTGCCCCGCAGTTCCACCCCGGTGGGAACACTCAAACTGCCGTTCAGGCGATAGATACCTGCCGGTGCATAAACCGTGCCGCCCCCGGCCTGTCCGGCCGCGTTCAGCGCGCTTTGGATCGCCGCGGTATCATCGGTCGTTGCATCGGCTTTTGCCCCATAACTTTTTACATTAAACAAACCGTTCCCGGCCGGCTGGCGCAGGGGCGGGTTTTCATATTCATACGCCGGTGGTGTGGGAATATCCCGATTGCCGTCATCCCGTACCAAGCGGGAGTCCGTCTGGCTCCAGCCGGTGCCGGTCAGGATGTCGCCTGCTTTTTGGAACGTATTCCCCACCAGCACCGCCTGATCCACAGAAGCACCCAGATCCAACGCCACTTTATCGGCCTGGAAGAGGCAACGGGAGGCATTCAGGCTGCCGCCGTCCATCTGAATAGCGCGATTATTCCAGGAAGCAAAGGTGCAGCCATGCAAACTGACGCCGTGCTGGGCTACTCCCACAGTGCGAATGGCCGTGTTACTGCCCCGGAACGTGGTGGCCGATATCGACAGGGTTTCCCGGCCAGAAACGGTGTAATAAATGCCGGTATCGCTGGCGCTGATATCCGAATAAGCCAATTCCAAACCAGGATAACTGACCTTTTCGATATAAATTCCAATCTGCACATTGGTGGTTACCAATTTTCCAATGGAAATATTGCCATGGAACAACCGTACGCCGTATTTTAAATTGTTCAGTTTCAGGTCGTACCAATAGCCCCAATCCTGCTGACCGCCGGCAATACCAACGGCATTGGCCTTCACATAGTTTACCAGCGTTTGCGCGTTGCTGCCGGAAGGAGCGTCGGGCAGGCCGCTGTTCACCCAGTATTTGGTATCCAGCCGCACCTGTTCAATACGCGGAATATCGTATCCCTTTTCCGCATAGATGCCTTCCTGCAGCACGGTGCCGTACAGGCCGCGAATCAGCATGGACGAACAATGCTCGTTATAAAAACCACGATAGGAGTTATACAATGTCACATTCTGAACAACCGTGTGCCCGTCGCCCTTGATCGTGGGCGGATAGGCGACCGGGGCCACAGCGCTTTGTTCCGGATACCATACACTGATATCCCGGAAAGACGAACCGCTGCTGACGAATACAAACGGCGTATCCGTATCCAGCGAACTGCCGCGCCCGGCATAGGCCATCAATATAGTGCCCTTGCCCAGGCCGCCTTCGTCGGGATTCAGCCATTCGCCGCGCAGCGTTACGCCAGAGGGGATGTTCAAATTCCCCGTCACTTTGTAGCGGCCAGCCGGCAGGAAGACCACGCCGCCTTTAGACGCCGCCTGGTTGAGGCAGCTTTGGATAATCGCGGTGCAGTCGTCCCGGCCAGAACGATCGGCGCCCATAGCAAACGCGTTGTAATTATACACGATTTTATCCATGGAGCTAAGCCCCTGGGAGGGCTGCGCCAGTTCAGCTTCGGGCGTGCCGCCCGGCAGCGTTTCCACAATTTTAACATCCGACAGGGTCATGGAAAATACGCCGACTTTGGTGTTTACACTGTCAATATACATGAGTATCCGGTTGACTTTTGACCAGTTAATGGCGGTAACCGACCCGTTGCTGCCACCGGTCATATCCGATAATTTTATGGAAATCGCGTTGTCACCGGTTTGCAAATTCAGATTTCCTACCCAATAGTACGCGTTTTGCTCGTTGGGATCGTCCACACTGCGCAGCTTGATCATACCGCTGCGGAACAGGGTGCTGTCGCTTTCGCTGGTACCGCTTTTTTCCAAATGAATATTCATCTGGAGATAACACTGATTCAAATCTTTTTGCGATAGATCCAGCGGCGATCCTCCGTCTAGGCTTGTCCAATCGGCATACAAGGTTGTTTTGGAGGAATCTGTGTTGGTAATGGTATGGGTTTTCTCAAAATTCCGGAACGTTGCCAGCTGTTGCACCGTTTCGGCTTGAGCGTTCGCTGCGGGCAGGCTCTTCGTCATGACCATGCCCGGCACGGCCAGCAGGACGGATAGTCCCGCCGCCAATAGCCTTCTAAACGTTTTCACTTGTCACACTCCTCTTAATCTTCGTTACAATAAATTTATTGTGAATTAATCATAACACTTTTCAACATCGGGGACAATTGTAATAATATATGATAATTTTATACAATATATGTTGGAAATGTCGACAATTGGTGAATTATATTTACACTTTAAGAATTGGTATTGGCCCTATCACCACAGGAGCTGTCGCCGCATATACTGGTGATGCGTGTATTGGGATTTCCTGTCAGGCCTGGACAGGCTGGACGAGCGAAACCCCAAATTTACAAGAGAGCGGGTGATGATGTATGGCACTGGTATCCAACCAGGCGGAACTGCGGGCGGCGCTGGCCGCCGGAGAATCCCTGATACAGGTAACCGCCGACATACCGGTGAGCGCGCAGCTCAGCGTCGTCCGGCCAGTGACGATCCGCAGCCTGACTACGGAACGGGTATTCACGCTGTCCAAGACTGCCGGATTTTCCGGGAGCCTGCTGCGCGTATCGGGAGGCGGAGAGCTGACGCTGCAAGATCTTATTTTAGATGGTGCGGAGGCGGGTTCTTATCAGGAAAATGGCAGCAACCGGTCGTTGGTTATGGTAGCGGGTGGCGCACTGCATGTCGGTTCCGGCACGATCTTGCAGAACAACAGCTCCTACCAGGAGGGCGGCGGCATCTATTTGTCCGGCGATCCCGCCTACACCAATGCGCTGACAATGGAGGGGAACGCCCTAATAACCGGATGCGAGTCGCGTACCAGCGGCGGCGGACTGATGGTGGCGCTGCGCCACAGGGGGGACAGCGCTGTTCTGGACGGGCAGACGGTTATCGAGAACAATACGGCTGCCAATGGCGCCGGCATCTACTACCGGTCGTATGTCGAGGGTGTGGGAGGCGCGCTTGTAATCCGCGGCCAGACGCGTATATCCGACAACGCGGCGGCCAGCAGCGGCGGGGGGATCAATGCTTCCGGCTACCGCAGCGGCGGCAGCGCTCCGGTACTGGTGTCCCTTACCGGCCGTGTGACTGTAGAGGGCAATCGGGGGCTCCACGGAGCCGGTATTTATTTTTATAATGCCAACAGCGGCGACCGACTGGAGCTGGCCAGTTCGGTATCGATTACAGACAATGCGGCGACCGGCAACGGCGGCGGCATCCATATCACCGCCCCGGCCGGCGGCGCGGATTTCGCCGTCAGCGGTGCGGGCCTAACGGGCAATACCGCCGGCGCGGGAGGCGCCCTCTATCTGGTTACGGCCTCCGGAGGACGGGCGGAGCTGTCCCAGGCCATTGTTTCCGGGAACCGGGCTGCCGGAGAAATTGCCGGCTCCGGCGGCGGATTGTGGATTCAGAATACCTCGCCGGACAACGGTCTGTCTGTATCGCTGCGGGACACCATCCTTCAGCACAACGAGGCCGCCGTACAGGGAGGCGGCCTGTATCTCCTGGCCGGCCCGGCCGAGGGTTCCCTGACGGTCATCGACAGCGCGCTGTCCGGCAACACCGCGGGCACCAATGGCGGCGGCCTGCTGATGGGCAGCGGCGGCGGAGCCGCGGTAACGATTACCGACAGCCGCTTTGAACAGAATATTGCCGATGAACGCGGCGGCGGCCTGTATTTTGCCAACACCGGCGGCCGTATTTCAAGCCGGCTCCACATAAGCGGAACGATGGTGACCGGCAACCGCGCGGGGAGTGAAGGGGGCGGCCTGCGGATGACTTCCGGCACCGGAACGCTGGATACGCTCCTTACCGACTGTACGGTGTCGGATAATACCGCGGACACGAGCAGCGGCGGCGGGATCTGGCAGGGCGGCGTAAACGATACGCTGCGCCTCGCCGGCAATACCCGTTTGGTGCAGAACCGTTCGGGAGCGGGCAATGGCGGCGGCGTTTATATAAACAGTGGAATCGGCTTGCTGACAGTGGCCGATCATGTGAAAATTATATACAACCGTGCCGATACGAGAGCCAGCACCACGGGCAGCCACGGCGGCGGTATCTGTACGGTACGCAGCCGGGTGGAGATTCAGGACGATGCGGAAATCGCGTTCAACAGCGCCTTGAAATACGGCGGCGGCCTGAGTACATCCGAGGACGCGCAGGTGACCATGACCGGCGGCTCAATCCATGACAACGTGTCCCTTCAGCAGGGAGGCGGGGTATGGAACCACGGCGGCAGCGTTTTTCGGCAGACCGGCGGCACGATATATGGGAATATGGCCCGGATAGGCGGCGGCCTGTACAACGACGCCGGGTCCACGGCGGTAATGGAAGACGATGCGTCGTTTGGCAGTCCACAGCCCAATAGAGCCGATGACAGCGCGCCCGGCGTCTATAATGCGGGCTATGTTCATGCTGCGGGCTGGCGGGACTTGAGCAACGGCCTTTTTATCGAGAGCCGGGGCGCGGCTGCGTTTATCGACGCCGCTCTGGAGCCGGGATCGGTGATCCAGCTTGACGCGTCCGGCTATGTAGCGCCTGACCCGCGCCACGCGCCCATTGTGGTGGGGGAGGCGACGGGGGCTTATCCGCTGCTTCATCTGTCCGATGCCGCCGCATTTTTGAAGCCGCCGCAGGGATTCGAGGGATGGCGCGTTTCTCTCAGCGCAGACCGCACACGGGTTTTGCTGGAACCGGAGATCTATACCATCACCTATGAAAATCTGATGGGCGCCGCCAATACCAACCCCGGTTCCTATACCCTCTATACCCCGGATATTGTGCTCGGCCCGCCGGAGGCCCGGCCCGGATTCCGGTTTACAGGGTGGTTCGACGCCCCGCAGGGCGGCCACCCGGTTACGGTAATCCCACAGGGAAGCCGGGGGAACCTCATCCTTTATGCACGCTGGGAGGCGGAGGGATACACCATTGCCTATTCTGGCAACGATGCGGAAGGCCCGCCGGCGCGGGGGATTCCGGCCCCGCAGGTGGCGGCCGCGGGAGATACGATTACCCTGTCGGGGACGGTCCCTGTCCGAGAAGGGTATGGATTTACCGGTTGGAATACGAATCCGGACGGAACCGGCCAGGGCTTTCAGCCGGGGGATGATATCGGCCCGGTGACGGGGAATATTGACCTGTACGCCCAATGGGCGGCGGTCCCCCCGACCGATTATATCATCACCTATCACGGAAACGACGCCTGCTGCCCGCCGGCACGGGATATCCCCGCTCCCCAGACGGTGCGTGGGGGAGAGACAGCGCTGCTCTCCACGGCCTTTCCCTCACGGAAAGGGTATCGTTTTGTGGGATGGAACACCCAGCCGGACGGATGCGGGGACACCTACCTTCCCGGACAGCCGATCGGCCCGGTCACCGGAGATATCCACCTGTACGCCCAGTGGGAGACATACCGCCCCTGTCCCTGTGGCGGCTCTTGCCCTCCCTGTCCGTAATACAGCAAACGGTTTCGGCCCCGGAGTAATCTCCGGGGCCGAAACCGTCTTACAGAGAGGGTACGGCTATGTTTATAATACGGCGCTGTTGCTGATGGGCGTAATTGACCGTATAAAAAGTGCCTCCCGTGCTGTGCGTCAAATAGCAGATACAGTACAGGCTATGCTCGACCAAGTATCGATTGCGTCTGTGCATACATCCGGCGGTATACCGGTCTCCTGTGTAAATTGTGTTGTCCGCCTGCTGTAATATGCTGCGATAAATTCGTTTATCCGTCTCTTGCCATCCGCGGTATTGCTCACGACATGGGAGCACCAATCCCAGTTTAAGGTATGGGTAGGTCTGTTTTAGGGACAGAACGGTATGGGCAGCCAGTGTATCGAAGCCCAGCGCACTGCCGGCTAAAAACGTGCGTACTCCATTTTCTCTGATTAGTTGTTCCATGTTTCGTTTCAGGCAATCTGCGATGATGTCCCTTTCCATAAGCGGCAATTGCCGCTGGCTGGTAAAACAGCAGGTATACTCTATCATTCATATCCCTCCATATACGATGTATCGTAATTATAACACAAGATATGCGAATGAGCGATATATCGCACTCGATTTGTCGCAAAAATGGATACAATTTTTTATAAGGAGGGATGAGTATGAATGCAAAAGAGGCTGTAGCCTTTCGTATTCAAGAATTATGTAGAGAGAGGCACATAGCCATTAATGCGTTGGCGAATATATCCGGTATCACCCCATCCACGGTTTACAGTATACTCAATGCGAAAAGTCAAAATCCCGGAGTGGTTTCACTTCAAAAGTTATGTGATGGCTTGGAAATATCGTTGAGAGAGTTTTTTGATAGCCCTATATTTGATGATTTGGAACAAGTGATACGCTAAATATGTTTCCCCCGCCTGCTGTTAAGCGGGCGGGGGATTTTTAATTATTTTCATATTCTCAGACAATTTTCCAAAAAACGCGGTATACTATAAGAAAGCAAGTGAAAGGGAGGCACGCACTATGAACAACAACCGCAAAATCGTACTGGTGGGCACCGGCATGGTGGGCATGAGCTTTGCCTATGCCGCGCTCAACCAGCATATATGCGACGAACTGGTGCTGGTGGATATCGATAAAAAACGCGCCATGGGCGAGGCCATGGACTTAAATCACGGACTGGCCTTTTCCGGCACCTCTATGAAAATTTCAGCCGGCGAGTACGCCGACTGCGCCGACGCGGACATTGTAGCCATCTGCGCGGGGGTCAATCAAAAGCCGGGCGAATCCCGCCTGCAATTGCTACAACGCAACACGCAGGTGTTCCAGTCCATCGTCAATCCGGTGGTGGCGTCAGGCTTCACCGGCATCTTCTTGGTGGCAACCAATCCGGTGGATATTATGACCCGCGTCACCTATGAGCTGTCTGGGTTCAACGCCAACCGGGTGCTGGGCACCGGTACCACGCTGGATACCGCCCGGCTGCGCTACCTGTTGGGCGATTATTTCGGTGTGGACGCCCGCAATATGCATGCTTACGTGATCGGCGAGCATGGAGACAGCGAATTCGTCCCCTGGTCGCAGGCCATGCTGGCTACCCGTTCGGTGCTGGATATCTGCCACTCCGAGCAGAACAGCTATAAGCTGGAGGACTTGGAGACCATCAGCACCGAGGTGAGGGAGGCGGCCCAAAAAATCATCGAGGCGAAAAAAGCCACTTATTACGGCATTGGCATGTCCATGACACGCATCGCGCGGGCTATCCTTTCCAATGAAAGCAGCGTGCTCACCGTTTCCGCCCGCCTGCGGGGGGAATACGGCCAGCGGGACGTGTTTGTGGGAGTCCCCTGCATTGTCAACCGGCAGGGGATCGAACGGGTTCTGGAGCTGTCCATCACCGACGAGGAGAAGGAAAAACTGCTGCATTCCTGTCAGGTGCTGAGCGAAAGCTACGAGGGCCTGGAGCTGTAACGCTAATAACATTTCCCAGAGGTCCAGAAACGCATATGG
>URYP01000087.1 GCA_900552115.1 uncultured Oscillospiraceae bacterium
AAATGGGCATTCATTTTATAACGCTGCTGCGGAAAAATTATCGTTTTGGGCGCATCGATAATATTTTCCTTGTGGATTTTGTGGGTTGCGTACAACATGGTGATAAAGACCACCAGGAACACGCTGAGCACACTGATGCCGATACTGGTCCACGGCAGCATGAAACCGATATCCACCCCAATCATGATACTGCTGTACATCGCATACGTGATCAGCAGGGAGATAGGCAGGCCGAACAACAGCGCCTTGAGACCGTAGAAGACGCATTCGAACCGCATCATACGCTTGAAGCCTTTGGGGCTCATGCCCACCGATTCCAGCATGGCAAATTCCCGGCGCCGCAAATGGATGTTGGTGGAGATGGTGTTGAACACGTTCGCCACCGTAATCAGCGAAATGAGGGTGATGAATCCGTAGGTAAACACCTGCAGGATACCCTGGAACCGGCGTTCGTAATCGAGGTCGTCGTTCAAATCACGCAGGCCGTCCGTCGTCAATTGATTGCTCTGCAGTATCTTCTGAATATCCTGTGCAGCCTTGGCGGAA
Source organism: uncultured Oscillospiraceae bacterium (assembly GCA_900552115.1). Taxonomy (GTDB): domain Bacteria; phylum Bacillota; class Clostridia; order Oscillospirales; family Acutalibacteraceae; genus UMGS1474. The sequence continues at coordinate 547 of URYP01000087.1, forward strand.
TTCGGCGCGGTAAACAGCATGCGGACATATCCGGTAATGGTAGTGCCGTCCGACTGATACCTCTCCGCGGAGTTTTTCCCGATCTGTGTCCGGATATTTTCAATTTGTGTATCCGGCAGGATCAGCCACAACCCGCCGCTGTCGTCATTGACCGAGATGCCCATCGGCGGCGTATCCGTAAACGCCCCGATACGCACGGACAAAAGCTGGTTGGCGGAAGCCGTCATTTCCGTTTCGTCTCCCCACAGGGCGGAGGAGCTGAGGGACAACGTGCGCAGGCGGTCGTCTTTAAAGATTTGGCTGGTCTGGTAACGCTGGGAGGCTGAATTGTAGGTGTGCGTGCTGCGCATCGCCACCGCCTGCAGCGCGTCGCCTTTATAATTCGCCGCGTTCAGCCCCAATTCGCCAAGGTAACGGTCAAAGGACGCTTCGTCCATAACCAGCAGCGCCACCGGCAGGTTCAGCCTGCCGGATTCCATGGACCAGCCCTGTGCCTCCCGGTCCGTCCAATATCCCTGCCCCGCCTCGTCTTCATCCAGTACCGTCAGCAGGCTGATGGTTTCCTGCTTCGATGCGGCCGTAACGCTTTCCAGCGATGCCATTTGGTCAAACAGACGATTGGCGGTATCATCGTTCACCGCAGAATCGACGGTATAGTTGACGCGCTGATAGGAATATTCGATGTCGTAATTCTGGCTTTGAATCACCTGTTGGGAGCCGCCGAACGCATACATCGTGAAGGCCGAGGCGCTGATGAACAGCACCACGCTGATCGCCAGCGACATCACCGTGCTGCGGTAGCGCCGGCGGCTGCGTTTCAGGTTTTTTAAGGCCATTTCCCCTTCAAAACCGAACAGCTTGCGGGTGATGCGGGAGGTTTTCACCTGTCTGGCCCTCACCTGGATATCCTGCGACTGCCGGATCGCTTCAATGGCCGTCACCCGGGAGGCCCGGCGCGAGGGAATAAACGCGGAGATAAGAATGGTCAGCAATCCCAGCACGGCGGCCGCCACGATGGCCCAAATGGATACGGACAGGTGCATGGTCAGACTGTCCGACCCCCAGATGCCCTTAAACCAGTCCCCGATAAAGTGGATGGTCACGCCGATGCCGCCGATACCGGCGACAATCCCCAGGGGAATACCGATCGCACTGATAAACAGGGCCTCAAACAGCACCGATTGCTTTAACTGCTTGCGGGTGGCGCCGATGCTGGACAGCAGCCCAAACTCACGCGACCGCTCGCTGACCGAAATGGCAAACGCGTTATAGATCAGGGAAATGGAGCCCACCATGATGATGCCTATAAGGATGACCGCCATGGCCCCAATCATGGAGGTAATATTTTCGTTGCCAAATATCCCCATCATCTGCAACAGTTCGGAATGCTGCTGCGTCGTGAGGTAACTGGAATCAGGAAGCGCCTGCACAATGGCCTGCGCGTCCCTCGCCTGGCCGGTCAGGATGTACAGGTCGGCCGGGCAGGCGGCCGACGTGCTGTCCGGCCGGGTGATGAGGGTATAACCGGGCGCGGAATAATCCTCCACATACCAGTTGGGGCGTTCGCAGATGCCCACGATCGTATACGTTTGTTTCTGCGTGTCCTTAAGGCGTTCCGCCACTTTGCCGGTATCCTCGTCATAAATGAGAGGATTGTACTGATGCAGGGTATCGCCATCTAAGTCGCGGCGGCCCACCGCAATATCCAGAGTGTCGCCTATTTTATAATACACGCCGCCGTTTTCCGCGACGTGCTGGGGGATAACGACCTCATGGCCGTTCTCCGGCAGGCGGCCCTGTATCAGATTGACCGGCACCGTTTCAAACATGGCGTCATCCCATGCGGTCACATACCAATAGGGTTTATCCGTATTCTTGCCGCCCTCCAGCACCGCGTATCCAAGCGTCCGCATGGTGCCCAGCCGCTCAACGCGGTTGTCCTGGCGGACCTGCCGCTCGGCATCCTCCGAAACGCCCGATACGGTAGCGTACCATTCGCCCTCCTCCGCGATTACCGATTCCACCAGATAATTCTGCAGCGTGGATATCATGGTGGTAACGGCGGTAATCATGGACACTGACAAAATGACGCCGATGATGGTGACAATCGTGCGCACCTTGTTCTTTTTCAGGTTCTTCCGGGTGACCTTGTTCAGCACGTTCATCGGCGGATCACCTCATCCTTGGCGATGCGGCCGTCCTCTATGGCGATGATACGGTCAGCCTGCATGGCGATATTTTCGTCATGGGTGATCATAATCAGCGTCTGGTGGTACCGTTTGTTGGACATTTTAAGCAGTTCCACGATCTCCTGGCTGTTGCGGCTGTCCAGGTTACCGGTCGGCTCGTCGGCCAGCACCAGCGCCGGCGCGTTAATCAGCGCCCGGCCAATGGACACCCGCTGCTGCTGTCCGCCGGAAAGCTGATTGGGCAGGTGTTCCTGCCGGTCCTGCAGCTGGAGCACCCCTAACAGGTCGTTAAGACGATCGTCGTTGACCTTTCGTCCATCCAACAGCAGCGGCAGGGTCATGTTCTCCACCACGCTGAGCACCGGGATAAGGTTATAAAACTGATAGATCAGCCCCACCTCACGGCGGCGGAAAATAGCCAGCTGTTCCTCATTCTGGGCATACACGTCCCGGCCGTCGATGAATACCTTGCCGAAGCTGGGGACATCCACACCGCCCAGAATATGCAGCAGGGTGGATTTGCCCGAGCCGGATGGACCGATAATGGCTACAAATTCCCCTTGCTCCACCGCAAAGGATACATTGTCCAGCGCCTGCACCTGGTTGTCGCCTCGGCCATAGGTTTTGCACAAATTGTCTACTCTCAGAATCTCCATACCGTCTCTCTCCTTCCGGTTGTTGGGGCTATTATACCCAGCGTATATAACACGCCGGTGACTTTTTGATTACAAAAGCGTCACCGCAAAAAATGCCGGCGGCCACTGCAGCCGCCGGCGCCGGGCCAACCGGAGTCATACTACCTGTTTATAAAACTTGATGACAAACTGCGAACCGCCCCGCGGGTGGTTCTGCGCCATCACCGTGCCGTTTTGCGAGGTGATAATCATGCGGGCCAGTGACAGCCCGACGCCGAACCCCGTCGACTGGGTGTTCTGGCCCCGATAAAACCGCTCAAAAATGTGGGGCAGGTCCTCCGGTGCAATGCCGATGCCGCTGTCGTGAATCGACAGTTCTGTAAACAGTGGGCTTTCCTGCCATGTTACCCAGATATCCCCCTCCGGCGGCGTATGTTCCATGCAGTTTTTGAGAATATTCTCGACCGCCTCGGTCGTCCAGGCAAGGTCGCCCATAAACGACGCATCCGCTTCCCCGTCAACATGCAGGGTCTGGCCCCGCAGCTCCATGGGTACGGCCAGCGGCTCCGCCGCCTTGTCCACCACATCTTTGAGCCGCACCGTCTGGCGGTCAAACCGCACTGTGCCTGCGTCAATTTTTGAAATTTTCAGCAGCGCCACCATCAGCCAGTCCATCCGGGCGAGGAGGGTCTGCATATCCCGCAGCAGCTCCCGCCGACGCTGCGGCGCTAGATCCGGCTGCTGCAGGAAGGACACGATCATGTTCATCGAGGTCAGCGGGGTACGCAGCTGATGGGAAATATCGGCCAGGGAATCGGCCAGATACCGCTTGTCCCGCACCAGCAGCTCCGCCTGCTGCCGCAGGGTCAGCGTCATCTTGTAGACCTCGCTGCGCAGTACGGCCAGTTCGCCTTCCTCCTGGTCATCGAAGGGAAAGGGCGCACCGCCGTGCAGGATACCGTCCAGCTGGCAGCTCAAATCCGCAATGGCGTCGAATCGCCGGCGGGACACCAGAATAAACCACAGCACAAACGCCGCCGACAGGCCGAGAGCCAGCAGCGCCGCGGCCGGAGACAGGATCAGTCCGGCCAGTACACCCGCCAGCGCAACGCCGCCGCCTATCAGCAGGGCCCGCCGTATTTCCGGATTACGCCAAAATCGCATCATCAGTCACCGACCTTATAACCCAGGCCCCGCACCGTGCGGATAATGGTGGGATTCTGGGGATCGTCTTCAATTTTGTCCCGCAGGCGCTTGATGTATACCGTAAGGGTATTGTCGTTGACAAATTCCCCCGCGATATCCCAGATGTTTTCAAGAAGCTGCGCGCGGGTCATCACCACGCCCTGGTTATTAAGGAACACCAGCAAAAGCCGGTATTCCAGCGCCGACAGATACACCTCACGGCCTTCCTTGTGCACCGTGCCCCGCACCGCGTCCACCTGCAGGTTGCCGATTTCATAAATGGAGGCGGTCTTGCCGGTGCGCCGCAGCACGTTGCGGATGCGGGAGAGCAGCTCGAGCGGCCGGAAAGGCTTGGCGATGTAATCGTCGGCGCCCATGTCCAGCCCGGTCACCACGCTCATTTCATCGCCCGAGGCCGTTAAAAAGATGACTGCCGTGTGATAGGCTTTTTTGGCTGCCGTACAGACGGCGTACCCGTTGCCATCCGCCAGTGAAATATCCAGCAGGATCAAATCGAAAGTCTCCCGTTCCAGCGCCTGCATGGCGTCGTTCTGCCCGATGGCCGTCACCACGTCAAAGCCCTCCTGTTGCAGCAGGCAGGCTAGGTTTTTAACGATATCCGCATCGTCTTCCACCAGCAAAATCCGCGTCATGGCCTCTTTCCCCCCTACCGTTTTCATGTGGTTATCCGTTTCAGCGGTTGACGGCGGCCATCCGCCCCTTCCACTACCACGGCATCCAGCTGCCGGGTGACCTGTCCCCGTATGTCTGCGAGATAAACCGAGTAGAGCCGCTTTTGCTCTTCCGCCTCTTGCGGCGTGAGGCCCTCTTCCCGTTTCTTTTTGGCCAGCGCGTTGATGCGCGCAATCAATTCTTTGGTCATACGTAGCCTCCGTCAGCCGGCAGCGGAATCCCGCAGAGAAGCCGCCTGTTCCTTTTCATAGAAATAGTGAATGACGTCTTTGCGGGTGATAATCCCGACAAACGCCTGCCGGTCGTCCACCACCGGCACAAAGTTCTGCTCCATCACCCGCAGCAGCAGCTCATCCATGGTGGCGTTTACCGTAACCGCCGGGTTCCATGCCGGCCTCAGGATGTCCCGCACAAAAGAGGTTTCCTGCGTTTTAACATCGGCCTTGCTGTATTTAACGATGGCCCACAGGAAATCGCCCTCGCTGACGGTGCCGACATACCGGCCGTCCCGCTCGATCACCGGCAGGGCCGTATAACCGTGCGCCCGCATCTTTTCCAGCCCCTGCCGCAGGGTGTTGTCATGATATAAATAGGCCACGTTCACCTTGGGCCTGAGTAAAAACAAAATGTTCATGGGGACGACTCCTTTTCACGTCCATGAGACTCCCTTGACTATAGCAGGAGGTCGCATGGCTGTCAATTGACGACCAGGTATGCTACAGGTTGATCATATGGTTCAGCGGACCGCTGCCGCGGCCGAGACGCAGTCCCGCTTTCAGTGCCTGGGTAATATACTCCTTGGCCCGATCCACACTGTCCGTAAGCGGGTATCCCAGCGCCAGATTGCTGGCAATGGCGCTCGACAAAGTGCAGCCGGTGCCGTGCGTATTCTCCGTCTCCACCCGCTCCCCTGCGAACCACTGGGCGCGGCCGCCGGCAAACAGCAGATCGTCCGCCGTTTCCGGCAGGTGGCCGCCCTTGATCAGGACAGCTCCCCGGAAATGCTGCGCGATGATCCGCGCGGCCTCCATCATGTCCTCCCGGCTCTGAATTGTCCGGCCGCTGAACGCTTCCGCCTCCGGAATGTTGGGGGTAATGATCTCCGCCAGCGGGAACAGCTTGTCCCGCAGCACGCCCGCGGCCCCCTCCGCCATCAGACGGCCGCCGCTGGTGGCTACCATCACCGGGTCGAGCACGACGTGCCGCGCCCGATAACGGGTCAGGGCTTCGGCGATAACGTCAACGAGCGGAGCGCTGCTGACCATACCGATTTTCACCGCGTCCGGCACAATGTCGGTAAAGATACAGTCGAGCTGCTGCCTGAGAAAATCGGGGGCCGTTTCCTGTACGCCGTATACGCCGGTGGTATTCTGCGCCGTCAGCGCCGTAATCGCACTCATGGCATACACTTTGTGCGCGGTCATGGTTTTGATATCCGCCTGGATACCGGCGCCGCCGCTGCAATCCGAGCCGGCGATGGTCAATACGGTTTTCATAGCAGAGTCCTCCATTCGTCCGCGCTGCGGAAGTAGTAGCGGCAGACCTGTTCCAGTTCGTCCTGCCGCGCGCCAGTCGGTTCATACACGCCCGCCACCGTGAATCCCGCCGCCGCGGCCGTGCGGGCCGCAAACAGCGCATCGTCAAAAATCACGGCCTGTTCCGGCAAAGCGGGGTCTCCCCCCAGCCGCCGCAGGCATTCCCGGTAGACTTCCGGGGAGTCCTCTTTCCCCCGGCCGTCCCCCGGATCCGTGCAGGTGCACACCACATCGACCAACCCATCCAGCCCCAGCCGCGGCAGCGTACAGGTAATCAGCTCCTTATCGCTGGCCGAGGCGATTCCCATGCGCACACCCGCCTCGTGAAAGGCGCGCAGCGTATCCAGCACACCCGGTTTCAGGGGGATCTCCTCCCAATAAGCTTTCCGGACAATGCGTTTAAACTCTTCAAAGGTGGTTTCCGGCGGCTGATCCAGCGCCAGGAGCTTCGTCAGCGCGTCGGCCGCCTGCACCATGGTCATGGTACCGATAATATGTTGCAGGGCGGGATCATAAGAAACACCCTTTTCCTTACAGTATCGCTCCGGAAGCGCGTACCAAAATGGCATGGAGTCCACCAGGGTACCGTCCCAGTCAAACAAAGCATACCGCATCAGCTTTGAACCATCCTTTCCGCAAGCGCCCGCAGCGCGCAGGCGGCCGCCCGCTTATCCTCCCGGGCAAACAGGGCCGATACCACGGCGACGCCGTTTGCACCCGACCCATTCAATGCGCTTATATTGGTCTCGTCGATCCCGCCGATAGCGACCACGGGAATCCGCACCGCAGCGCAGATGGCTTTCAGCCCGGCGGGCGTAAGGGTCTTAACCCCGCCTTTGGTGGCCGACCCAAACACCGCGCCGCAGCCGAGATAGTCGACTCCCGCCGCCTCGGCCCGGAGCGCCTCGGCCGGATTGTGAGCGCTGACGCCGATGATTTTGCCCGGTCCCAGCATCCGCCGCGCTTCTTCGTACGTGCCGTCGTCCTGCCCCACGTGTACCCCGTCCGCGCCCGCAGCCAGGGCGACATCCGGATAATCGTTGATAATCAGCGGCACGCCATGGCGGTGGCACACAGGCCGCAGGAGCCGCGCCTGCCGGAGAAGCTCGTCCTTTGCCGCGTGTTTATCCCGCAGTTGGACGAGCGTTACCCCACCGCGCAGCACGTCCTCCACGGCATCCTCCAGCGGTTCCCCCGGGGTCAGCCAGCGGCTGTCGGTCACGGCATACAGCCGCAGGCAGTCTCCTGTAAAGGTCATTTTCATTCTCCTTTATAAAAAGGCTATTATTATGTAATCAAATCCATTCGGTGCATGTTCGGGGGCCAGTTATCGCTGTGGGCAGCCTCCCGTTCCGATTCCCATCCCTTATGGAGGCCACTATGGAAATGCAAACCGATTTATGCTATCCTTATATCCATATCCATTGACCATGAAAGGAGCGGCCTTATTTGATACGCCTGGAAAACACGCCGACACTGCATACGGAACGCCTGTTGCTGCGGAAATTCACCGAAAAGGACATCCCTGCCGTGCTGCGCATTTACAGCGACGACCGCACCAATACATTTCTTCCCTGGTTCCCGATTAAGACCCTGCCGGAAGCGGAAGCGCTGCTGCGGGAAACTTACTTAAAAAGCTATGAGCATCCGGCCGGCTACCGGTATGCCCTCTGCCTGAAATCGGACAATATCCCCCTTGGCTATGTCCATGTCAGCCCGGATGAGAGCCACGATTTCGGTTATGGGCTTCGGTCGGATTTCTGGCGCCAGGGCTTGGCGACAGAGGCCTGCCTTGCCGTGGCCGGCCGCCTGAAAGAGGCGGGCTACCCGTATATTACAGCCACGCACGACGTCCAAAATCCCCGCAGCGGCGAGGTAATGAAAAAGCTCGGCATGACCTACCGCTATTCTTATGAAGAACAGTGGCAGCCCAAAAATATACCGGTAATTTTCCGGCTGTACCAGCTGAATTTCGATGGGCAAGATGACCGGACCTACCGCCTGTATGGGGAACAGTCTGCCCGCATGTTTGTAGAAGACACAAAATGGAAGCTGTGCGCCAGGGCGTTGCGGAAGCCCTGA
>URYP01000088.1 GCA_900552115.1 uncultured Oscillospiraceae bacterium
CCCCGACCTGCTGATTACAAATCAGCTGCTCTACCAACTGAGCTACACCAGCGAAAATAATGGCGGTGAGCGAAGGTTGGTAGAGCATCTCTACACAACTGAGCTACACCAGCGGATAACGCCTTTTACTATACCATGGCAGGGGGAAAGGTGTCAAGGTCTCTTTCGCATTTTTTGGGCGGATTTTCATACGAATCCAGCAACAGCTGTCTGGTAAAAATCGGCGCATTATGATACAATACCCTGGTCCGAACGTACACCCGATAACCTTTTAGGAGGTCACATGAGCAACGGGATAATTGTGTACAAATCCAAGTACGGCGCAGCGCGTCAATATGCCGCATGGCTGGCTGAGCTTACCGGTTTTGACTGTGCGGAAATAAACAGGGCGGATAGGGCTCGCATAGCCAAATATGATACTTTGATTTTCTGCGGCGGCGTATACGCTTCCAGAATAGCCGGGCTGTCGTTTTTGAAAAAACATATTGCGGGACTCAAAGACAAAAGACTGGCCGTTTTTGCCGTTGGCGCTTCCCCATATGAGGAAAACACCGTTCAGTCACTGTGCACGCACAACGCGAAAGGGCTTCCGGAATCGGTAAAATGGTTTTACGGCCGCGGCGCGTGGAACGAGGACATGATGACATTTAAAGACCGCATGCTATGCAAAATGCTGCATAAGGCCGATCTCTCCTCTTTAGAACCATGGATGGCGTCTTTGATGGAAACAGGGGGACAAGCCTGCGATTGGACGGACAAAACCTGCTTAAATCCGCTGCTGGATTTTATACGCTAAGCGAACCGGATAAAAAAGACATATCGTACTGATTACAAGAGGCCCGGCGGTTTTCCGCCGGGCCTCTTGTGTGGAAAGGAGAAAGTTAGAATGAAGTGATCTTTTTAGTGACGAACTGCAGGATCAGCAGGGCGTCGTTGGCTGTAACGTCTTCTTTGCCGTCCACATTTCCCGCCATTTTCTGAATATCCGTTAGATTTATTTTGTTGGTAGCCGCCTGCAGCGCCAGCAGAGCGTCTTCCGCTGTAATGTTGCCGTCACCGTTCAGATCGCCTAGCTTTCTCAGCGTGTCCTTGGCGGCTTGCAGCGCTTCGCACGCCTCGTCCACGGCGGCTTGCGTCGCATCCGCCTGGCCGGTAATCGTTCTGGCGTTAGCCAGAGCCTCTTCCAGAGCCGTCACAAGCGTCGGCACATAACCAGTGGTATCCAAGCTCTCAACGGTTGTAATCAGATCGTTTAGTGCGGTTTTATCCGCTTCTTCCGTTGAACCGGATTTGATCACTTTTGCGTTACGAACGCTTATGGTCAGCCCCGCGTCGTTCGCCCAGTCGGCGTTGAGGGCGTCCAAATCATTATACAGATAGAGATGGAATTTGGTAATCTGGCCCGCTTCCAATATCGCCTGCGGGACGGGCTGCGTGACGGTTATCCACTCGCCTGGGCGCATATCGGCGAGCTCGCCTTTGGTTGCGTGAATCATGCCGGTTTCATCGCCGCCAACGGTAACGCGGTTATCGTTATTCGTCTGGTCCACCGGTACCGACCACAGCCGCGCTTCACCGTTGCGCACGTATTCCAGCCAGCCCTCAGGCGCGGAATTCGGGAAGTTTGCCGTCGTGTTTATTTTTAACTGATAGGTGATGAACAGTTCATCGTTAGCATAGGGATTGAGATCCAGCGAAGTTTCCAGAGAGCCGTCGACGCTGAGATAATGATCCTCCGGAGATGTTTTCTCGTCATCCCAGAACACGGCTACTACATCCGGATCAACCGGGGTCTCGTCTTTCACCAAAACGCTGTCCGCGTTCCGCAGAGAAAGAATCGCGTTTTTAATTTGCTCCGCCGTTGCGCTATTGTTGTCATAAACCGCTTGGGCGTCGTCAAACAGCTTGTTGTACTCCGCCACGGACGCCGCCGTATAGCCTTCGAGCGCGTTTCCGGTTTTGCGGGTGTCCAGAGCCGCTTTCAGAGCCGCTTTGTCGGCGGGCTGAGAGGCGCCCATGTCTTCGATCCAGATATCCGCCAGCGTCAGGCTGACGACTTGGGATTCGCCGGTGCCGTCCGGCAGCTTGAGCTCATCGGCTATGTCGCACTGGATAATCAGATCTTTTACATCCGCCCAGTCAATTTTACCTTTTCCAAATTCGGACAGAGGGATATCCACTTCAAACATATCCGGCGTCGTCACACTGGAGGGACTGATGCTGTAAAAATCGCCGCCCTTTTCATCATTGTCGATATGAGAAGAGCGCAGGCGGAACCGCAAATCTTTCCAGACGCTGGCCGGATCGGTTTTGCCGTCCGTGGTATTGAAAACAACTGTCGCCTTGAAATGCATATCCGGGTTGGCGCCGTTGGCGGCCGAACCGGACAGGTTCACGCCGGGGCCGGCTTCCGTTGCAAACGGCACGCCGTCCGCGGATTTCCAGTCGATGTAGAACATATTGCCGTACAACAAGCGAGAGGTGGTGCCCTCCGACTGCGAGAAAGTCATGACAATTCCCTCAGTCGATTTCCGCTTCAGGTTCTTTTTGGCCTCTTTTAAAGCGGCCAGGGCATCGTTGACCTCTTCCTGGGTGGCTTTGCTGTTGCGGTTGACAATCTGTGCGGCCTTGTAGGCGGCTTTGTAAGGCGTCAGCGTTTCCTCGGTGTACAGGGATTCGTTGATAATTACCTTGAGCTGCACCTGAAGCGCACTTTTGTCCACGACGGGCTTTTCCACATAGTAGGGAGCGCGGGCCATCGTGACCTCCGCCGCCAACAGGGTATCGCCGTTTTTCAGGGAAAAAGTCATCGTCTGTCCGGCTGCGTAGTCCACCTGGAATTCGCCGGCATACTGCAGCCGGTCGTTGCCGGCCAGAGACACGTCCTGCGTCAGCGTATCCTTAACCGTATTGCCCTCTTTCAGGGTAATGGTCAGGGTACCGTTGACGGGAGCGGAACCGTTGTTGGTCATCCAGGCATAGACCTGGTTGCCGTGGGTGACCACGCAGTCCGGATCGATATCGACCGGATAGGGGGCAGGCCGCGCAACATTGCAGACCCCCTGCGACTCCTTGCCTGAACTGTCGACGGATACGACCGTTACATAATAATATTCGCCGTTTACGAGACCGTCTACCGTCAGGGTCTGCTTGCCTTTTTCTATCGTCAGGGTCTTGTCAATCGGTGTTTCGCTGAAATCCGGGTCCACGGTTTCCACCCGTACTTTCACGCTCTCGGTGCTGTCCATATCGGTCCAGTTGATCGTCAGCTTGCCGTCGCCGGGCGTTACGGACACATCCGTCACATTGGGAACCACAACCTCTTTCCCGTTAAACAGGGCGGTCATGTCGTCCTTATCCAGCGCGTAATTGAACAGGCGCGGCTCATCCATGGTGCCCTTAAAATAGTTGGGGGAATGCGGTTCGTTTTCGCAGCTGCGTCCCAGAACCAGCGGATAATTGTTCTGGCCGATCGGGCCGGCAAAGTAGTTGGAGGCGTTGCTGTCATCGCTGGTCTGCTTGCCGTCGATGAAAATGCGCACAATGCCGTCACCACCGTCGGCCTCGCTTTTCCAGGTAAAGCCAACCTGATGCCACTGGCCGTCGCGGTTCACGGGAATCGTGGACTTGGCGGTGGTTTTCTGGGTTTTACCGTTCGCCAGATCCGACTGGATTTCGAGCTGGAGGCCGGTGCCGCCCAGCAGGATAAACGAGTATCCGGGATTATTGGTGGAATTGCCGCCTTTATTAACGATATTCGCATGGGTTGTACTGTCGTTTTTGATCCAGGCAGAGAACGAGATGCCGGTGCTCAGGTCCAGCGATGTGCTGTCGGGAACCTGGACAAAGGTGCCTTCGGTATCAGCGGTTCCGCCGCTGAACTGGATGGCGTTGCCCACCTTGCCCTCGGCCGTCCAGTGGGACAGATTCAGGCCGCCGTTGTTGAAGCAGCCGGAATCATCGCTGACCTTAGCGCCCTCGCCTTCGCGGAAAGGCCAGTAGCCTACCATGGCGCGGTCGGACGCCTTCGGGGCGGGGGACACCTCGGGGCTGGGTAGGGTTTCGGTATCCAGCGGCGGGGTGGGGATAGCCCAATTCGGATCAAAGGTCACCGTGGCCTCGCTGCCGTCATAGGCGACAACGGCGCTCGGCTGGTAATCGGAGGAGATGGATCCGCCGATGCCGTAGCCCGGCTGCACGAACACCACTTTAAACGTGCGGTTCGTCAGCATCCCATCGAACGAGCCTTCGCGCTTGCCGATGGTCACGGTTTTGCTGGCCTCGTTATAAGTAAAGGGAATGTTGGAGAATTTGCCGTTTTCGTAGTTGTAATTGTTGCCCTCGTCCTCATAAAGGTTGAAGGAACCGTCCGCGCCCATGTAAACGCGAATCTCGGTGGGATCCTGGCTTTCATCCACATACTGGTTTTCCGGGCCCATCGGGATGACGGAGCCGGCACGGACGAACAGCGGGATCTGCTTCAGGGGAGCGGCGGCGGTGATGGTTTCACCGGCGCTGACAATGGATTCGCCCGTCCAGTAGTTGATCCAGGTGCCGGCCGGCAGATAGACGCTGCGGCTGCGCTGGCCGGCGGTGCTGACCGGGCATACCATCAGTGACGGGCCGAACATATACTGATCCTTGATGTTTTTCACATTGTCGTCGGTGCGGAAATCAAAGATCAGGGGGCGCACCGGAGTGTAATCGTTTTGAGTGGTGGCCCCGGCCAGTGAATAGATGTAGGGAACCAGCCGCTCACGCAGCTTGATAAAATCAGTGATATACCCCTCGTATACCGAGCCGAACTGCCATGGCTCGCGCACGTTGCCCGCGCCGTGCACCCGCATCACGGTGTTAAAGGTGGAAAATTGCAGCCAGCGGAAGAACATCTCCCGCCCGTCGGGGTCGGAGGAGTTAAAGCCAAAATAGCCGCCGGTATCGGTGCAGAAGTAGGGCAGTCCGGCCGCCGAATAATTGATGACGCCGGAAATTTCCTTGTTGAGCTGGTCCCAGGTGGAAGCGATGTCGCCCGACCAGCTTTGTGCGCCATAGCGCTGTACGCCCGCGACCGCGCCGCGGGACAGGGTGTTGACGCGTTTTTCGTTGCCGGCGATCGCGCGCTGGCCCTCATACACGCCCCGGTTTGTCAGCAACGGATAAAGCGCGCCGATCGGCTTGGAGTTGCCCCAGGCGGTCGGCTCGCTGGCGTTATCCCGCGCCCAATTGCTGTTTTCGGGTTCATCGGCATCCAGCCACAGCGAATCAAGTCCCTTGGAGAACACATTGTCGTTGATCATGCCCCAATACATGTCGCGGGCCGCCTGGCTGGTGGGGTCATAGGTATACCCAAAGCCGGAGTTGGTGGGCATCAGAAACCCGGCGTTATGCAAGGTATCGTAAGTGGGGGTGCCCGCCTGGAAAGTGGGCCACACCGAGATGGAGGCCGACACATTGTTCCGATGCAGGTAGTCCATCATGGAAGCCGGGTTGGGCCAGTTGGCGGTGTTCCACTGGGTGATGTTGTTAAAGTTGCCCTGCCACCAATAATAGTCGATGATCAGTACATCCAGAGGGATTTGCTTTTCACGGAAGGTGTCCAGCACATCCTGCACTTCTTTTTGCGAGCCGTACCGGTTGCGGGATTGCACATACCCAAACGCATTTTTGGGCAGCATGGTCGCTTTTCCGGTTACCGTGCGGTAACCGGAAATTACGGTGTCGGCTTCCGGGCCATAGAAAAAGTAATAATCCATGGAATCAGAGGCCTTGCCGGTGTACCGGTACACCTTGCCGCCGTCCAGCCAGTCGAGCTGTCCGTTGGAGGTGATGTCGAACAGGATGCCGTAGCCCATGTTGGAATAAAACATGGGGGTGCGTTTTTCGGTGTTGGTTTGGGCGATCTTGACCGACTGGTTTTTGATGCCCATGGTGTTGTTGATGTTGCCGAAGCCATACAGGGCTTCGTTGTCGTCCGACACGAATTCCTGCGCAACCTCGTAGCTGGGTTGGTTGTCGTCCAGCTTGATCGCTTTGTCCGTGCGGTTTCGCTCCGCCAAAACGACTTGTCCGGCGGCGTCGTAATAGGTTACCTTGCCGGTCGCCTTGTCGATGGTGACTTTCAGTTTGGCGGTGGTGACGGTAAGAACACCGTTTGCTTCGACCACCTCATAATCCGAATAGTCCCAGTTGTTTTCCACCGTAAAGGTGTTGAGATCTTTCTCCTCGAATGTACCGCTGGGAGAATAGCGCACGTGGATGATATCCGCGTCACAGACCTCTACCTTCATTAAGGCGGAGCCAATGGAAAATGTCAGCATGCTCTCTTTTTCCTCCTTGGATGGTGAAGATGAGGGCTGTGCTGAGACCAGTCCGCTGCTCAACAAAATGCTGAACGCCAGCAGGCAGGCCAACAGCCGTTTGGTCATAACAATCGCTCCTTTTCTCAAAACACAGAGTAGCGATGGTCACCATAGCGCCCTTTAGAATACTGGACGGACGCTATGCCGCTCCCGTCGCCCTTATATGCAGTATAGCATAATTTTTCACTGGATATCTTCCTGTTTTTGTGGAACTCTTTCCTGTTTTTATCCCAAAACAGGAAAGCCGGGGAACCGTTGCGGGTTCCCCGGCAAGTGAGCCGGCCATTATTTGGCATCCTTCAGCGACAGGGCCAGGCCGTTTTGAACGTCCTCGCGTGAGACGCGGCGTTCAATCGTGCCGGAGGTTCTATCATCGTCTCCGGAAACATGGACGATAAAAGTTTATAACGGCTTAATCCATGCCTGTAGCGACGGTTAATTCCAGGAGTGCCAGCAGAAGACTGTTTCGCTGGATCGGCTCCCACAAGCCATCCCCACACGTATCTCGTCGTAGGCCTTGTATAACCACAAGCCGGCACTCCTTTGCCATCTGTACGCGTAGGATATAGTCCATGTCCTCATAGCTCATGGTGAGTGTGTAAAATGAATCCATGGGTTCCATACGTCCTTTGTGGCGGATGATTCCACATACGGTTTCAAATTGCTGCGGCCGAAATTGTCTTGTTACCATCATAACACGTCCTTTCTTAATTGGGTGCATCGTTAGTATAACGGATTTTAACTTGGGGGTGTAGACTAATACGGTAGATAATGTAATAGTCTATACGTGGCCGCGTATCCGCTATTAGAAAATCCCGATTTCATCATCAGATGAAATCGGGATTTTCTAATATCTTCCGGCCCGCAGGCCAAAAAATTTATTCGCAGCTGTCCTTTTCGGAGCAGAATTTGACTTCCTTGCCCTCGAGAATGAGATTGGTGGTGCGCACGGCGCACATTTTGCCGCACATTGAGCAGGTGTGCCGCTCGGCCGGCGGAGTGGATTCGTAGTAGCGACGCGCCTTTTCCGGGTCGATGGCCAGCCGGAACATCTCCTCCCAGTCGAGCTTGTGGCGTGCGTCGGACATCTGGTTGTCGCGGTCCCGCGCGCCGGGAAGGCCGTTCGCGATATCGGCCGCGTGCGCCGCGATTTTGGAGGCCATAATCCCTTCCCGCACATCGTCGAGATCGGGCAGGCGGAGGTGTTCCGCCGGGGTGACGTAGCACAGGAAGTTGGCGCCGTTCGCGGCCGCGATCGCCCCGCCGATGGCCGAGGTGATGTGGTCGTAGCCGGGCGCGATATCGGTCACCAGCGGGCCGAGCACATAGAACGGCGCACCGTGGCAAATTCGTTTTTCCATCGCCATATTGGCGGCAATCTCGTTCATTGCCATATGCCCGGGGCCTTCCACCAGAACCTGTACGTCGGCGTCCCACGCCCGCTTTGTCAAATAGCCGATTTCAATCAATTCGGAAATCTGGCCCGCGTCGGAGCTGTCGTCGATGCAGCCGGGGCGCAGCGCGTCGCCGATGGAGATGGTCACATCATGCTCCCGCAGGATGGCGAGCACGTCGTCGTACCGCTCAAAGAAGGGATTTTCGTTTCCGGTCATCATCATCCAGGCGAACAGCAGCGAGCCGCCCCGCGACACGATATTCATGCGGCGGCCCTCCCGCCGGAAAGCCTCCACCGCGCGGCGATTGATGCCGGCATGGATGGTCATAAAATCCACGCCTTCTTTGGCATGGGCTTCCACCACCCGCAGGAAATCGTCGGCAGTGATGTCCAACAGGTCTTTTTCCAGATAGCCGATGGCGTCATACATGGGCACAGTGCCGATCATAGCCGGCGAATATTCCACCAGCTTTTGGCGGAACACGCGGGTTTTGCCGTAGTTGGACAGATCCATGATGGATTCGGCGCCCAGCTCCACCGACATCCGCACCTTGTCCATTTCCAGTTCGTAATCCTTGGCGTCGCCGGAAATCCCCAAATTGACATTGATCTTGGTGCGCAGCCCGTCGCCGATGCCCTCGGCAGACAGGGCGGTGTGGTGAATATTGGCCGGGATGGCGATGGTGCCGGCGGCCACCCGCTCCCGCACCCACTCCGGGGAGCGGCTTTCCTTTTCCGCTACCGTGGCGATTTGGGGGGTCACAATCCCTTTTTTAGCGGCTTCCATTTGCGTTTTATACGTCATAAAGCACCTTCTTTTTCATAATAAGCGGCGATGAGCGCCCGCGGATCGGGGCAGGTCATCAGCGCCTTCATAACACAGTATCCGGCTCCGCCGGCCTC
>URYP01000089.1 GCA_900552115.1 uncultured Oscillospiraceae bacterium
CCGCTTTGTGGGATTATCTCTTTTTTAACCGCAGAATTAAGGATAACGCCGTAAATGAAACGGGGGAAATTGGCGTTGGCGGCGACAGCGGCCAGCAAGCATGACATGCGGCGTATATTTCTTAAAGCCCTTCGCTCCGTACGCCAAAGCCCCGTTACATCGTATATATTTTATCCTCGCTCAGCAGCTCCACATCGGGGGTTTCCTGCAACACGTCAATCGCCGCCTCGTTATTCTCAACCCGCAGCAGAACGCAGGCGCGGCCCTGGTCACGGGAGATAAACGCATACATATATTCCACGCTGATATGGGCGTCGTTCAGGGCTTTCATAGCCTTGGCGAAGCCGCCCGGACGATCCTCTATGCCGATGGCGATCACATTTGTGAGTGAAACGGTAAGTCCGGCCTTTTTCAGCGCTTCGGCGGCAATATCCGGTTTGTCCACAATAATCCGCAGAATGCCGAAATCGGTGGTGTCGGCAATGGACAGCGCGCGGATATCCACCCCCGCCTGCGCCATAATGGCGGTTATCTCCGCCAGCCGGCCGGATTTGTTTTCTACAAAAATGGACAACTGCTTGATCAACATGAAATGACCTCCTTTTATGGGTTGGGAGTGTCCGGCTTTTACAGCTGCCGGTTGTCGATGACCCGTTTGGCCTTGCCCTCCGAGCGGGGCAGGGAGCCCGGCTCGATCAGGCGTACCCGTGCGTGGACGTTCAGGGTACTCTGGAGACCGGCTTCAATCGCCTTTTCGGTGGCTTCCAGCTTGCGGACCGTATCCGAAAACAGGGAGGGATTCATTTCCACCTGTACCTCCATGGTGTCCAGGTTGTTTTTGCGGTCCACCACAATGAGATAGTTGGGGTCCATACCCATTTCCAGCAGAACATGCTCCACCTGGGAGGGGAATACGTTGACACCGCGGATAATCAGCATATCGTCGCTGCGGCCGCGCGGCTTGGTCATGCGCACGGTGGTGCGCCCACATGCGCAGGTTTCATGGTTCAGCGCGCAGATATCCCGCGTGCGATAACGTACCAGCGGCAGCGCTTCTTTGCCAATACAGGTGAACACCAGCTCGCCGTATTCGCCGTCGGGCAGGGGCTGCAGGGTGTCGGGATCGATCACCTCGGGATAGAAGTAATCCTCGTTGACGTGCAGGCCATCCTGCACCACACAATCGTAGGCAACGCCGGGACCGGCGATTTCAGACAGTCCGTAAATGTCGTAGGCTTTGATGGCGAGCAGCCGTTCGATCTCATGGCGCATATGGTCCGTCCACGGTTCCGCGCCGAACAGGCCGGCACGGAGCTTGAGGGATTTTGGATCGATGCCCATGTCCCGCACGGTTTCACCGATGAACATGGCGTAGGAGGGAGTGCAGCACAAAATGTCGGAGCCGAAATCCTGCAAAAGCTGTACCTGCCGTTTAGTATTACCGGAGGAAACCGGCAGGGCGGTGGCGCCCATCGCTTCGGCGCCGTAGTGCAGACCGAGGCCGCCGGTAAACAGGCCGTAACCATAAGATACGTGGATAATATCGTCCTTGGTGCCGCCAGCCGCCGTGATGGCGCGGGCCGCGCCTTCGGCCCATACCTCAATGTCGTGCTGGGTATAGCCCACCACCGTCTGCTTTCCGGTGGTGCCGGAGGAGGCGTGTATGCGGACAACGTCACTCTGCGGCACAGCGAACATGCCAAAGGGATAATTGTCCCGCAGGTCGGTTTTCACGGTAAAGGGGAGCTTGCTGATGTCGTCGATCGAATGAATATCCTCCGGCCGCAGCCCGATCTCGTCAAACTTCTGCTTATAAAACGGCACATGCTCATAGGCATGCCGCACCATGTTGATTAGCCGGGCCGATTGCAGGGCGTGCAGATAGTCGCGGGAGGCACATTCGATTTCCGGGCGGTAACAAGACATGGGAATCCTTCCTTTCCGATCACTTTTCTACGTCCAGGGCATACCCCAGCTCAAAGGCTTTCAGGTTCATATCAATGGTCTTCGGGGGCACCGTTGAGCGGATAATATCCGACCACGCGCCCTTATCCAGCCCCAGGAATTTGGCGGCCACGCCCATCAGCACCAAATTGGTGCATTTGGCGGAGCCAGCCTGTTCCGCGAGGGCAAGCGCGTCCAGCGATACCACCTGTACGCCTTTGTCCGCGATAGCGGGCAGGATCCCGTCGGGGTAATCCGCCATGCCCATAATGACCGGCATGGGGTCGATGCGCTGGGACGAGGTGATGAGAATGCCGTCCGGCTTGAGATAGGGCAGCCAGCGGGCGGCCTCGAGCTGTTCAAAGGAGAGTACGATGTCCGCCTCGCCCTTTTCAATCACAGAGGAATGCACTTTGTCGCCGTAGCGCACGTAGGTGACCACCGAACCGCCCCGCTGGGACATGCCGTGTACTTCGCTCACTTTTACATCGTACCCCTGCCCGACAAACGCCTTGCCCAGCAGCTTGGAGGCGAGCAGGGTACCCTGGCCGCCCACGCCGACAATCAGTATATTCGTTACCTTGTTTTCCATGGCTCAGCCCTCCTTCTGAATGGCGGAGAATTTACAGGCCTGTGTGCAGACCTCGCAGCCCACGCACTGGTTGGGATCGATAACCGCGCGGGTGCGTCCGTTGGCCGGATTAGGAATCTGCGACAGGGCCGGGCAGCCGACTTTCAGGCACTGCTTGCAGCCCACGCATTTGTCCGCGTCCACGAAAAGGGGTGCTTGATGCTTAACGGACTTGAGCAGCGCGCAGGGACGGCGGGAGATAATCAAAGAGGGCTCTTCCACGGCCAGTTCGGTTTCCACCGCCTGCCGCACCGCGGGAATGTCGAACGGGTCTACAACGGTCACCCGCCGGATGCCGATGGCATGAGCCAACGCCTCGAGGTCGATCGCCGTGGTGGGATCGCCCTTGATGGTCAGGCCGTTGACCGGGTTGTTCTGGTGGCCGGTCATACCGGTTATGGAGTTGTCGAGCACAACGATAGTGGATATGCCCTGGTTGTACGCAATATCCACCAGCCCGGTGATACCGGAATGGGCAAAGGTGGAATCGCCGATAACGGCGAGGGACTGCTTGGCCTGCTCAGGGCCGCGGGCCACGTTGAAGCCGTGCAGCCCGCTGACCGACGCGCCCATGCATACGCATACGTCGATCATGGACAGCGGCGCCTGCGCGCCCAGTGTATAGCAGCCGATATCGCCGCTGACATACGGGTTAAACGGCTTAAGAGCGTAAAACAGGCCGCGGTGAGGGCAGCCGGCGCAAAGCACAGGCGGGCGGGGCGGGATGGGCGCGTCGTCGTACGCGGTAAAGGCTTTCTCCTCGTCCAGCAGCGCCTTGCGCACCACCGCCTGCGAAAACTCGCCGCAGAGCGGAAACAGCGATTTGCCTTCCACGGCGATGCCGTGTTTGAGGCAATGGGTTTCAATAATATCGTCCAGCTCCTCGATGACCACCAGCCGGTCGACGTTTTTAGCAAATTCCTTGATCAGCTTAACCGGCAGGGGATTGACCATGCCAAGCTTGAGATAGCTGGCGTTGTCGCCCAGCGCTTCCTTGGCGTAGGTGTAGGTGGTGCCGGCGGCAATGATACCCAGCTTTTTATCGCCGTATTCGATCGTGTTGATACCGGAGGTCTCAGCGTATTCCCGCAGGGCTTCCAGCCGCTTTTCCACGTCCACATGGCGGACGCGGGCCATCGCGGGCATCATCACGTTTTTCTGCACGTTTTTTCTGTACTCCTTCAGCGGATGCTCCTCTCGTTCGGAGAGGGTCACCAGCGAACGGGAATGGGAGATGCGGGTAGACAAACGCAGAAGGAAGGGGGTGTCAAATTGTTCGGACAGGTCGTAGGCGCGCTTGGTAAAGTCAAGGCACTCCTGCGCGTCGCACGGCTCCAGCATGGGGGTCTTGGAGGCGACGGCATGATGCCGGGAGTCCTGTTCATTTTGGGAGGAGTGCATGCCGGGATCATCGGCCACCGCGATCACCATGCCGGCATTTGAACCGATATACGCGGCGGTGTAAAGCGGGTCGGCCGCCACGTTGAGGCCGACGTGCTTCATGGCGCAGAAACTGCGGGCGCCGCCGGTGGCCGCGCCGAACGCGACTTCAAAGGCCACCTTTTCATTGGGGGCCCACTCGGAGTAAATATCGTCATAGGTGGCAATGTATTCGGTGATTTCGGTGCTGGGCGTCCCGGGATAGGAGGAGACGACTGTCGCGCCGGCCTCATACACGCCGCGTGCGACCGCCTCGTTTCCCAGCATAAGAGCTTTTTCCATGGTCTTATCTTCCTTTCAGGAGTTTATTTGGAGCCGCGCAGGTCCACGACCCGCTGGGCTTTGCCGGTAAAGCGTTCCAGGGATTTCGGTTCAACCAGGCTCACCTTGACGGAGATGCCGAGTATGGCCTTGATCTTACCAAAGATATGCCGCTGAAGCGCTTCCAATTCCGCGTATTTATCGAGCAGGCTGCTGTCCACCAGCTCCACCCTGACCTCCAGCGTGTCCGCAAAGCCTTCCCGGCGGACAATGAGCTGGTAATGCGGGCCGATCTGGGGGATGCCCACGAGGGCGCTTTCCACCTGGGAAGGGAACACGTTGACCCCGCGTATTTTCAGCATGTCGTCGGTGCGGCCGATGATCTTGTCCATCCGCGCCGTGGTGCGCCCGCAAGCGCAGGGATCATAGTTGATCCGGGTAATGTCCTTGGTGCGGTAGCGGAGCATGGGTATGCCCCGTTTGGTCAGGGCCGTCACCACCAGTTCGCCGGTGGAGCCTTGCGGCAACACCTCCTGCGTATGGGCGTCGATGACCTCGCACAAAAAATGGTCTTCATTAATATGTAAGCCGTCCCGCTCCCGGCATTCGCCCGACATGCCAGGGCCGTTCAGCTCGGACATGCCATAGTTGTCGGTAGCGAAGAAGTCCCCGCCCCAGCGGGCCTCAATCTGGTCCCGCATTTCGGGGGTGCAGCCCTCGCTACCCAGCAGCCCCAGGCTCAGCCGGTACCCATCCAGGGGGAACTCCTGCTCCATTTCGTGGGCGGATTCCGCCAGATACAGGCAATAGGAGGGGGTGGCCACAATGGTGTCGGTGCCAAAATCCCGCATGAATTTGAGCTGCTTCTCCGTGTTGCCGGAGGAGGTGGGCACCACAGTGGCGCCGATTTTCTCCAGCCCGTAGTGCAGGCCCAGCGCGCCGGTAAACATGCCGTAACCAAAGCAGATTTGCACGGTCGATTCGTCGCTGGCGCCGGCGGCCATGACCAGCCGGGCCATTTGTTCACTCCAGTTATCGAGGTCTTCCCGCGTATAGCCCACCACCGTGGGGTTGCCGGTGGTACCGGAGGAGGCGTGGATGCGCACCAGCTCCTTGCGGGGTACGCTAAACAGGCCAAACGGGTAATTGTCCCGCAAATCGGTTTTAGTGGTGTAAGGAATGTACTGGATATCGGACAGCGATTTGATTTTTTCCGCCGTCACACCGGCTTTTTTCAGCCGTTTGTGGTAAAACTCCACATGTCGGTCACAATAATCCACCAACGCGCGCAGCCGTTCCAGCTGCAGCCGTTCGAGGTCGGAACGCCGGATACATTCCATATCCGGGTTCCAAATGGCATTTTTCAACGGATTGTCCCCCTGTACAGGTAAAATAAAAGAGGTAGAATGGTATTGTCCCATTTTACCTCTTTTTTTGACAAAAGTAAAGACGTGCTTCAGGAATTTTTGTGCGGGTCGTTTTCGGGATCCTTCTGGATCATTCCGCCGCCGGTTCGGCGGGGTAAAAGTCCGGATTGGGCGCGGCGCTTTTCAGGCTGGCGGCCCGGGCGATCAGGCTACCCGCCCAGCAGAGGAGGAAGGAAAGCGCCATGGCCCCGCAGGCAAAATGCGGGCCGAGATTGCACAGCTTGTCAATACCGCCCAGCATGGCCTCTGGGAAAAATAGCTTGGCCAGCACCGGCGGCAAGGCGGCGGCGAAGCCGCCCAGCATACCGCACCAGGCCCCGAAGCGGTTTAGCCCTTTCCAGTAAAGTGACAGCACGTATGGGGCTAAAAAGCTGCCCGAAAGCACGCCCCACGAGTAGGACATCATATCCAAAATGGGGGTGTCCGCATTGGCGATGACATAGGACAGCGCAACAAACGCGCCGCAGACGCCTTTTGTCAGCAGGGCGGTTTTGCGGCTGCCCCAGGAAGGCAGCAGCTTGGGCTGTACACAGTCCATCGTCAGGGTTGACGAGGCTGTGATGGTGACCGAGGCCAGCGTCGAAACCGAGGCCGCGATCAGCAGCACCAGCACCACTCCCAGTAATATGTTGGACAGCCCGGCGGTATTCAGCATTTGAGGCACCAGGTAATCGGAAGTGCCCACTTCATCGAGACTGTTAAAGAACAGATGGGACAGGGAACCGATGAAATAGCCGCCGCCGGCGATTATCAGCGCGAAAAAGGCGGAAGCATAGGTGCCCCGGCGCACCTCGCGGTCATCACGGACGCCGTAGTATTTATGGATCATCTGGGGCAGTCCCCAGGTGCCGAAAGAGGTCATCAGCACTGTGGCCCACAGGCCGATGTGGTCCTGCACACCGAGATGCAAATCGCCGGTTTTGGCGGCGATGGCCTTTAAGCCCTCTGAAAAGCCGCCAACCTGCTTGCAGCGCACTACGGAGATGATCAGCGCTACAATGCCTACCAGCATCACCAGCCCCTGGACGAAATCGGCTTTAAGGGTGGCGACATAACCGCCGAGTATCACGACAAGAGCTGCAACAACGGCAATAATAACCATGCAGATCGTTTCATCCATCCCCAGCAGGACCGAGCACACGCTGGTGAGCCCCTTGTATACGGAAGCGGAGTAGGGGAGCAAAAAAATAAAGATAACCGCGACACAGAACTGCTTCATAACGCCGCTGCCAAATCGCTTGTGGAAAAACTGGGGCATGGATTTTATTTCCAGCCGCCGGGTGGTCTCCCGCGTGCGCCGGGCCAGCACCAGCCAGGCCAGCAGCGCGCCGAATACTGCGTTACCGATGCCAGGCAGAATGCCCCACAGGCCGTATTTCCAGCCGGTGCCGCCCGCGTAGCCGATAAACATCACCGCGGAAAAATACGCGGTACCGTATGAAAATGCCGACATCCACGCCCCGGCGTTGCGCCCGCCAACCGTAAAATCCTCCATGCTTTTGGATCGGCGGTTGTTTAAAAGACCAATCAACAGCATAAACGCCACATATACCGCAATGGTCAGCCCGATTACCATTTCCTTTGACAAACAAATCCCCTCCAGCTTTCTTGCTTTAAAGCCGCGCTGCTTTAATGCGAAAAAGTTTAGTATCGCCATTATACGGGAAGTTTTGCCAAAAAGCAAGCCTTTTTGTTAAGAGTGGAGAAAGGGTCTTGTCCCAACCGCTCCTTTACGATATAATAGTCTCAAACAGACGATTTAGGACAATGGACACTTGTAATAGGGATAGTAAGAAAGGAAAAACAATATGTCTTCTTCCATTAAAATAGTAGCCGCGGCGGCAGTATTACTGCTCGCCTGCGGTTGCAGCAACGCCTCAAGCACGGAACCCAAGGGGACAACGACGACTGCGTCTTCGGTCAAATCGACCACCACCACGACGCGCCCGGCGTCGTCCGGTTCGTCCGTCTCCACGTCGAACACCGGCGCCACCAAGTTTACCCGGCCGTCGCTGACCACGAAATCGACCACGCGGCTGGTCGTCACACAGGGGACGCCGACGGCCCGGCAGCTGCTGGGGATTACTTACGGGAATCTTCTGGAACTGCTGGACGACACCTATTATGTCATCCAGCAGCGGGGACATTCGGACGTAACCTGTGCCCTTGTCAACAAGGCCAAATTTCCGCATTATGAAATTCTGGATGCGGACAATGCCTTTAAGGACTGGCAGTACGGCGTGTCCCTGGTGGATACGGGAGAGGCCGGCCGTACCGACGCAATTCAGACCGGACAAACGCTCACGGCCGTATATGTTTCCGAGGGCGGACAGCTGAACTCAAAGCTGAAGGTCGGCCAGTCCCTGCAGACGATGAAACAGTCCTGGTCGTCTATCCCGGATATGACCATCACCTATGATTTCAGCGGCGTGTTTAACCGTTCCTATTATGGTTATCTGTCGTTTAAGGCTGACAATTGCCAGGTGGAGCTGTATGTCGATCTGACCACGGCCGCCGCTAAAAAGGCCCTGAAGGCCAGGAATATTGTCCTGGGGCAGGCCGGCTCCGTTGACGCGGAACCAAACATGGGCAAAACGGTGTCGCTGCCGGAATTGTCGGCCAGCGCCGCTATTCTGAGACTGGAGCAGAAAGGGTAACCGGAAGGGGATACGGCCATGAATTCATCAAAGGCGAAGTCCGGTGGGATGGGATTTATCAGCACCCTAACCCTGATTTTTCTCGTACTCAAACTGCTGGATTTGATTGAATGGCCATGGGTCTGGGTGCTCAGCCCGCTCTGGATTTCAGCCGGCCTGTGCCTGCTGGTTTTCGGGATCATATTGGTGGGGGGACGTATCAAAAAGGGAAAATGGTAGTACAAATGGATGATAGCTTATAAAAAAGGCGGGCCGCCGACGGCCCG
>URYP01000090.1 GCA_900552115.1 uncultured Oscillospiraceae bacterium
ACGTGCGAACAGGTTGAAGGCGAGGATGATGATCATCAGCAGCAGCGCCGTGCCGGCCAACGCCGGCAGCGACCCGTCCCCGGTGCCGGGATTCGGGCCAGTAGCCTGGCCGTCCCCTTCCGGCTGCGTCGTCGTACCCGTTGTGGGAGCGGACGGGGTGGGCGCCGGCTTCGGATCGGTGGGGTTCGATGGATTTTCCTCATCTGCGCCGGTATTGGCAATGGCAAAGAGCTTGCCGGAATCATTGACATAATACAAGACGCCGGCCGCATCCGCTACGACGCTGGCCATACAGTAGTTCCAGTTTTCCTCAGCCGGGGTATACAGGGCCGCAGCGGTCGACGCCGGGTCACCGGATGTAAGAACATATACGGCGCCTGGTTCCGCGTTGGCCGTGAAATAGGCGTAAACTGTGCCGTCATAGCCGGTCGCCACCAGCGGAGCCGACTTGACATCGCCCGGCGCGGTCACTTTCTGAATGACCGCCAGAGTATCCAGATCAATTACCGCCAGCAAGCCGGCGTAATCGTCTGCTTCTGAAAGGCCGCCGCCCACATACACCCGGCCGTCATAAACGGTGGGGCTGCTGGTGCTGGAGGCGGCAAAAGCCACGCTTTTGTGCCCGCTCAGGCGGCCATCCGTTACCGTCAAGGTATGGAGGCCGCCGTCGGTGGTCACCGCCAGCAGGGTATTGCCCGAGGTGGCCAGGGTGGAGCGCACCGGCGCGCCCAGGTTAGCCGTATCGATCACCGCGCCGTTTTCCGCGTCCAGCGACGTAAGGATCCCATCGTCGCCGGCAATCAGCAGGGCCGCGCCTATTCTGGCCGCGCCGCTCCAGTAGTAACCGGCCTTTTCGTTCACATATTCCCAGATTACCCGGCCGGTAGCCGCGTCGATGCAGCGGTAAACACCGTAATAGCTGCTCACCCAATCGGCGCAGGCGGTTCCCATATACAGGCGATCGCCGTCACCGGTCAGTGTGGTCAGCGCCTGGTGCGAAAGCGGACCATCCACCGACTCATAGGGAGCCGGCGCGTTTGTCAGCCACACCGTTTTCAGGGAATCCGCCGCCAGCGCCTGAAGGCTGCCGTCGGCCAGCGGAACCAGCACCCGGCCGCTGCTGTAAAGCGGGCGGCAGGTATAGCCAATGGCCCCGGCCAGCGCGCCTTTCGCTGTTACACGGCCGTCTTTGTCAAGAACCACCAGATGAGTCCCCACGGCAATATACACGTGCTCACCAATCACCAGAGGCTCGGATACGGCGGTCATAAAGTCGTCGGCCTCCTTGAGCGTGGCCGCCCATTTCAGCTTGCTCTGGGCGGCGGTGCGCGGTGTCAGGGAGGCTGTCAGGCCGCCGTTATTACCGCGAAAACCACCCCACTGCGCCGTATAATCCGGAAGGGGTACCGAGGGATCGGGCGTAATCTCGTCGCCATCCACCCGGCCGTCGCTCATAAAGTCGTCGGTATAGAACCATAGGACGCGGTCGCCGTCTTTCAGGACATACGCATCCGCGTAGACACTGCCCAATTTGCCGTTTACCGCGTACATCCAGCCGCTGTTTGCGCCGCCCGCGCCGGCCTTCAGCGTTTGTCCGTCGGGCGTGGTGATCGCCGAGACATAAGCGCCGCCGGTATAGGTGTACCCGTTCTCATCCAGCATCTGCCGGAAAACATCCATAACCGTGGTTCCTTCTTCCACGGAAAAAGCCGCGCCGTCGATCCAGGTGGGATAAAACACATGCTCATCCGGGCCGTGCGGGGTATCCCCCGTTAGGGTAAACGTGCCGTTTATTTTTTCCGGGGGCGTGGGCTGACCGCCTTTGCTGCCGATGACGGTTACCGTTGCCGAAACCGGCTGCCGGTAAAGCTTCTGGAAAGCGGCGTTATTCGGATACCGCACAGCATATTTTTCATAGGTTGCGCTGGTTAGGCAGCTTGTGATTGTTACATCCTGCGAATAGGCGGGCTGTGTCAGCATCAGGCTTTCATGGGACAGCACCGCCGCATTGCTGGAGTGGAACCGGTCCCACTGCTCAGAGGGATGCGATTCGTCAATGCTCACCGGTACGATACCGCCGCCCGTAAGCTCGTCCCGCGTATAGTGCCAGGTCAGCGTGCCGTCGTTCCAAACCGCCTCCTGAAAGGCACTCAGGGAGGCGGTGATCTGTTTTGCGTCGACATTGGCGCCGCGGTTGAGGCCATCGAAATACGCGGCTTTTGCGGCCTCCATCAGCGCTGTCTCCCGATCGATTTCCGCCTGTGTGAGGGGTTTAATCGTCAGCGACAGGCGGGTGGTCACCGCTACATCGACCAGTTTGTGCCGCATGGTAACGGTCAGGTTCACCCTTTTGTCCGCCTCGCCGGGCAGCGGGCGGTATACGTTTACTCGATAGCCGCTTATCACGGCGCTGTCTGCGTCGGACGTTACTGAAAAGGTATACTGATCGTACTGGGGCACTCCGGTATGGCTGGGAATGAGAAGCTGGATATCGTCCGTTACCGCCTGCGGATCGATGGGGTCGCCGGTTTGCATGGCGGTAAGCTTATCGACAGTATAATGATCTTTCAGCGCGGTTTCCATCTGATCTCTCAGATCCGTGCTTTCCAGTGCTTTGACGAGTACCGTAAATGATTTTGAAGCGGAGATCGCCGGCTCGCCGCTGCTCGCGTACTGAAAGCTGAAGGTGGCCGTCAGCGTAACGGTCTGGTCTTCCAGGCCCCGCTTTACGCGGCCAATATAGGGATTAAACAGCGTCTCGGCCGTGCCCTGGCCGCTGCCGTCAACAGACAGAACCTTTGGATTGGAGGATTCCCATGAGATGAGCGACCATTTTTTGCCGTCCACGACTTTGGGGAGAATCAGGTCGCTTTCGACCGCATTTAGAGAGGCGTTCTCTCCCCGGACAGCGTCGTCGTCCACCTTACCGACAATCTCCCGGTCCAGCACGTCGCGCGCTTTGTCACCATCCCAATGGAGCACGGCGTTCACACCATATTCCGTCCAGGCCGCACCTTTTGATACCACAAAGGTCACAGGCGACGTGGCAAACCACAGCATGCTGGAACCGTTTGGATCGGCATAAAAATAAGTAATGCTGCCGTCTTTCGCTATATATTCGTCATCGCTCGACCCAATGCTCACCTGTGCGTCGCCGTAGCCACGGCTGTCCAGCGCCGCTTTGAGCATGGTCACCGCATTGGTATCGGCGCCAAACGTGGGAACCAGCTTGTAATAACCGTCCGACAGCGCCCTAACCGCCGCTTCCACATAGTCCTGATCGCTGATGGCCTGCGCGGAATAGACCGCAAAAGTAAAATCTTTGGTATCCTTTGCTTCACCGCACAAAACCGTGGCCGTCAGGGTAACGCTCACAATGCCGGACGTGGGGAGAGTGACCGCCCCGTTATCAGAGATAACATCCGCACGGCTGCTTTTCCACGTCACAGTGGCCGCGTACAGCCCGGATGTCGGCAGGGACAGCACCCCGCCTTCCTTGATGGCCGCCGGGATATCCAGTGTCAGCGCGTCCAGGGCCTCCGCCACCTTCTGTACGTCCGACCGGTCGATGGCGTTGGTCGGCTGAGAAACGGCGGAGGATGCCTCCGTACCGGTGGCCGCCACCCGCAGGATGCTGCCCACATACGACAAATCATCCGGAATGGAAAAAGCCGCCCCGGTTGCTCCGTCAATATTGGTGTAGGAGGCGCCTCCATCCTGTGACGCCTGCCACTGGTAAGATGGCTGCGTCGCCGCCTCGCCGTTTTCACCCACCGCGATAGCTGTCAGCGTTTCGCCGGCCTGGGCGGTTCCAGTAATACTCACGGCCGTCACCGGTACGGCGACCGGCTCCTCGCTTTCCAAAACCCAGGACGGCAGCGGGTAACCGCCGGGAACGGCCGCATACCGCATATCGTCTTCCACCGGCTTTACCGGAGCGCCATAGGACGATCCATCGTTTTGATTCAGCAGGCTGACAAAGCCCGGCGCTTTCATTTGCTGCGCTGTCACCGCCTGCGGCGCTTCACTGGGCTCGTCCGACAAATAATAGCTATCGGCAGCCGTCAGCGAAGTCGGCGCATGGGCATATAGATAACCGAAGTTGTTGCACCCGTTCGGGTTATTCTCCGTTATCGGATTGGTATAGGACACCGCGCCGGTGTTGAGGTTGTTGAACGCCGTTTTGGCTTTGCTCCCGGAACACTGGCCGATGATGCCGCCGACATAAAAATTGCCGTAGGCCTGCTGGCTGTTCGACACGACCGCTCCGGCGTTGACACAGTTGTACAGGCCGCCTTTGTCCAGTTGACCGACAATACCGCCCACATTGGTATTATCCGTCACATGGCCCACTGTAACGTCGCCATCGTTGACACAGCCAGCCACTCGGCCATCCGTCTGATAGCCTGTGATGCCGCCCGTCTGTTTCAGCGCCGTCACCCGGCCGCTGTTGCGGCAGTTCAGTATATCGTTGCTGTTTTGTCCCGCAATGCCACCCACTTTGGACGCGTTGCCCGCCTTAGGCGCTGTTCCCGATACGCTTGCCCGATTGACACAGCGGGATATCGTACCCTTATTCCAGCCGACGACGCCGCCGACAAAAGGTGAGCTGGAGGAAACTGCGCCCTCCACCGTCAGGTTGCAGACCGTCCCGGCCTCCCCCACACTACCGAAAAGGCCTTGACGGGGGGCGGCCGAATGGATGTACAGGCCGGTTATTTTATGCCCCTGCCCGTCGAATCTGCCGACATAATCGTTGCCGTAGTCGTATCCGCCGATCGGCGTCCACGGCTGATTGTTTAAATCAATATCCGCCGTCAGGATAACGTTGAAGGCCGTCTGGCCGCCGGCCTGGTTGATCTGCCCGGCCAGCCAGGCGAGCTGGGACGGCGTGGAAACGGCATACACGCCGTCAGCGTCCGGCGCTACCGCCTGTGTAGTTTTTCCATCCCATGCCGGTTCAGACGCCAAGGACAGCGGAACAGCCGCCGCCAGCAGTGTCAGGACAGCCCACAGGGCGATCAGCCGATGCGTTATTTTTTTCATAGGGTTTCCTCCTCGTTCTTCTCGTTTGCCCGCTTCTGCCGCGTCTTACGCGGATGAGGCCCGGCCGCCTTTCGGACGGCAGCCGTTTTAAGGCCCGCCTTTTCAAGAGCGCGGGGCCAAGGGCCGAGCGCGTTTTTGATACGACAAACCACGTCCGGGTCAAAATCGCTCTTGACGGGGAGCCTGTCCAGCTCCTCGGCGCGTTTTTGCAGCAGGGCCGCCGCCCATACACCGGAATCCGCCATCGCTCGCTCTCCCCCTTTCACGGCATAAAAAAAGCCCTCCCGGCAGGCGGGAGAGCACAGCGATCAAGACACAAAGAGAAACACCCGGGCGATGCAGACAGCGGCCGCCGGGTTTCCCCTTAGTTCTCCATCGGCTGCACTCTTCCACGCCCAAGACAAACAACGCAACAACACACAGCAGGTCTCCTGACTTATGACGCGGGACGCTACCGTCCCACTAGGCCGCCTTCTCAGGACAGGGCAATTGCTTGCCGTTTCCCAATGGCATCTGGCCTTTTCACGTCAATTACAGTAATGGCGGTTGTGCCGGATTCGAACCGGCTTCCCTTTTCATCTACTCAGTCTACAACTTTTCAAACCGTATGTTTCATGGTGTTTATTCAGTTTTCGTCCTATTTTAGCATATTCCGCTTTTCAGCGCAACCCATATTTTCCCCGTTTTGCCCCAGCAGCGCGTGGAAAGCCTCGCCGGCGGCGGAAAGCGGATGCCGGCGATCCCGCAGGAAACAGATGTGGCGTGGAGGAATCCTTTGGGCAAGCCGCACCTTAAAAATCTCCCCCGTTGTGAGGAACGGCCGGGCAAATTCACCCGGCACAAACCCAATCCCCAAATTGCTGCGCACTAGCGGCACAATCAGATCCGTCGTGGCCAATTCGATATTGGGATCCAGCGGTATTCCGTTTTCCAGAAAAATCTGTTCCCAATACCTCCGGCTGGTGGTGTGCTTTTCCAGGCAGATCAACGGATATGCCGCCAAAGCGGCCACATCCGTTTCCACCCCTTTCAGCTCCTCAAAGACCTGCCCCGCAACGGCGATATCCTGGAAAGATGCCAGTGGGAGCCATTCCAGATCGGGATCCTCCTCGATTGGGGAAATGACGATGGCAAAATCGATTAGGTTTTCTTTCAGGGCCGCGGCTGCACGTGGAGTAGACATGTTGGATATGCGCATCCGGATTTGGGGATATTCCTGCCGGAACCGCCGCAGATAAGGGAGGAGAAAATGATGCAGCGTCATTTCGCTGGCGCCGATGCGCACAACACCGCTTTTTAACATCCGGTCGTTGCGCAGTTCCTCCTCCGCTTTATCGATGTGGTCAAACGCCGTTTCCAAATGGCGATACAGCTTTTCCGCTTCCGGCGTCAACCGGACGCCGCTTTTGGACCGTACAAAGAGGGAGCAGTGCAGTTCCCGCTCCAGCTGCTGGATATAGCGGCTGACGCTCGGCTGCGACAAAAACAATGTCCTTGCCGCCGCTGTCATATTCTGCAGCTTGGCTACAGTAAAAAATACCCGATAATGTTCCAGTGGTATCGACATGTCGCAACCCCCATCCATATCATTTACGCATGGATACAATCAAAATATGGCATTTTACGAATGGATACGCCTGTAGTATACTATAGTTCCATGCGGGGCGCAAGACCCGGCGGCAAGGAGAGTGGAACATGAACCAAAATTTGACCGAAGGAAATCCGCGGCGGGTGTTGTGGCGGTTTTCGATACCCATGTTTATCAGCGTGATTTTCCAGCAGCTCTATAATATGGCGGACAGTATCATTGCCGGCCGGTTTGCCGGTGAGGACGCCCTGGCTGCCATTGGTGCGTCCTACCCGATCACCATGATTTTTATGGCCATTGCCGTGGGCAGCAACATCGGTTGTTCGGTGGTCATTTCGCACCTGTTTGGCGCGAAGCGGTACCGGGAACTGAAAACAGCGGTATCCACCACCCTGCTCGCCTCGCTGGTGCTATCGCTGGTATTGACCGGTCTTGGCCTGGCCGGCAACAGTCTGATGATGACCCTGATCCAAACGCCGCAAAACATTTTCAGCGACGGGGAGCTGTATCTGGGCATTTACATCGGCGGATTTGCCTTTTTGTTCTTATATAATGTCTGTACCGGCATTTTCCAGTCGTTGGGAGATTCCAAAACCCCGCTTTATTTCCTGATCGGCTCCTCCATAGGCAACATTTTGCTGGACTGGATTTTTGTGGCCTTTTTTGGCTGGGGAGTGGCCGGCGTCGCGTGGGCGACCTTCCTGGCTCAGGGTGTCGCCTGTGTGCTGTCACTGGTGACGATGCGAAAACGGATCAAAGCCATTCCCGCCGGCGGACCTGTCCCCCGCTTTTCCTGGGATATGCTGGGCCAGGTAAGCCGTATTGCCATTCCCAGCATCCTGCAGCAGAGCTTTATCTCCGTGGGCAATATCCTGATACAGGGACTGATCAACAGCTGCGGGTCGTCGGTGATCGCCGGATACTCCGCCGCCATCAAGCTAAACACCTTTACCATTACCTCTTTTACCACACTGGCGAACGGTGTATCCAGCTTTACCGCCCAGAATATGGGCGCAGGACGGCATGACCGGGTCAAAGCCGGTTTTCGGGCCGGATCAATTATGTCGCTGGGGGTGGCCGCCGTGTTTTTCGCCGTCCTGTTCTTCTTCAGCGGCGATATGATCCGCCTGTTTATGAGCGAAGAAAGTCCCACGGCGATGGAAACCGGCATCACCTTCCTGCATATCGTTACCCCCTTTTATTTTGTCATCTGCATGAAACTGATCGCGGACGGCGTGCTGCGGGGAGCCGGCTGCATGATGCAGTTTATGGTAGCCACCTTCACGGACCTGGTGCTGCGGGTCATTCTCTCGTTCATCCTCTTCCGTTTTTGGGATACCATGGGCATATGGCTGTCCTGGCCCATTGGCTGGACGGTAGCAATGCTCGTATCCGTAGCATTCTACGCCAGCGGCCGATGGAAAAAATCCCGTATGGCCTCTCCGGCAGAAGAAGCCGGGCCGCTTGCTGAGGCCGTTGTGGAAGCGGAAGCCGCGGAATAGGAAGCATCCATAGGGGCCGGCGGAGTATAACTCCGTCGGCTTTCCGTTTTTCTGGCATAAAAGAATCACTTACCCATCATGGCCGTTCGTATTGACATTCCAGCAATCTGTTGTATCCTGAAAGTGAGATATTCGTCAATGATACAGGGGGGATCGCTATGAAGCCTCGCGCTGTTTTGGCTATGATGCTGTTGTGCGGAATGCTCACAGGGGGAACCACTGGTGGAAAAAGATGTTTTAGATGAGGGGTGCACCTCTGTGCTGCACCGCAGCGAACCCTGCACTTATACGGAAGACGGCTCCATCGAATACGATCATCTCGGCGCTTTTGAGCCGGGCCAATACAAGGCCGTGGCCTATTTAAATTTAACAACAAATGAAAAGCAAAAAGTTGCCTGCAAAACAGAAATCCCCTTTACCATCTACTGATTTCCGTTTTGGATACACACAAAAAGGCCGGCGAACCTTA
Organism: uncultured Oscillospiraceae bacterium; assembly: GCA_900552115.1. Taxonomy (GTDB): domain Bacteria; phylum Bacillota; class Clostridia; order Oscillospirales; family Acutalibacteraceae; genus UMGS1474. The sequence continues at coordinate 8,606 of URYP01000090.1, forward strand.
AAC
>URYP01000091.1 GCA_900552115.1 uncultured Oscillospiraceae bacterium
CATTACCAGCAGCAGGCTGAGACAACTGGCAAGCAAACGTCTTCCAAATTTCATCATGAAATCTCCTTTTTCCAAATTTTCTAAAAATACTCAGTCAGCATACCACAAAATGTATATTATGTCAATGAAACGGGGGTTTTTTAGCCGTCCGGCTTTTGGCTTGACAGAGGGCGCAGGCCATTACATACACTAAATAAGCCGTAAAAAAGCCGTTAGACCCTGTACGGGTTTCCAACGGCTTTTAAAGTCGATCTTTTGTTTATTCCACGGTGACGCTCTTGGCCAAATTGCGTGGCTTGTCGATGTCGCAGTTGCGCGCCAGCGCGACATAGTAGCTGAGCAGCTGCATGGGTACGACTTCCAGGGAAGCCAGGAACAGCGGATTGGTTTCGGGTATGCAGAGCACATGATCCGCCCCCGTGATTTTATCCTTGTTCTGTTCGGTGGTAACAGCCAAGATTTCCGCCCCACGGGCTTTGACCTCCACCGCGTTGGAGACAGTCTTTTCCAGCAGTGGCTCATAGCAGGCCAGCACCGCAACAAAGGTACCCTCTTCGATCAGGGATATGGTGCCATGCTTGAGTTCCCCGGCCGCGTAGGCTTCGGCGTGAATATAGCTGATTTCTTTCAGTTTAAGCGACGCTTCCAGTGCCACGGCATAATCGAGATTGCGGCCGATAAAATAGGCGTCGTTGAGATACGCATACCGCTGCGAGAGCTGGCGGATCGCCCCAGACTGCTCCAGGATCCGTTCCATTTTCCCGGGCAGCGTCTGAATTTCGGCCAGCAGGGACGCCTGCATTTCCTGCGTAATGACGCCCAGTTTCAACGCCATATCCAGGGCAATGAAATACACCATAATTAACTGGGTGGAATACGCCTTGGTTGTGGCCACGGCAATCTCGGGGCCGGCGCGGGTATACAGCACGTCGTGGCTCTCCCGGGCAATAGAGCTGCCTACAACATTAACCACAGATAAAATGTGCGCGCCGCGGTTTTTCGCTTCCCGCAGGGCGGCCAGGGAATCGGCGGTTTCACCCGACTGGCTGATAACGATGACCAGCGACCGGTCATCCACAATGGGGTCGCGATACCGGAATTCAGAGGCCAGGTCAACCTCAACGGATAAGCGGGTCAGCTTTTCAATCACATACTTGCCGGCCATTCCGACGTGCCAAGCTGAGCCGCAGGCTATGATGTACACGCGATTGAAACGCCGCAGCTGTTCGGCGGTCAATTCCACTCCGTCCAGCCGGATGTGTCCGTCCGCGTCCATATTGTGCGAAATGGTGCTGGACAGGGCGGTGGGCTGCTCCATAATTTCCTTAATCATAAAATGATCGTAGCCGCCTTTTTCCGCGCTGGCAATATCCCAATCGATGGTCTGAACCTCGCGCTGGACCGGGCAGCGGTTCTCGTCAAAAATTTCAACGGCATCCCGGGTGAGACGGACGACCTCATGATCTTCCAGCGGCAGGATGCGGCGGGTATGCGCCAGTACGGCCGGAATGTCCGAAGCGATAAAATTGCCGATATCCGCCACACCTACAATCAAAGGGCTGGCGTTACGCACGGCAATCAGCTCGTCGGGATGATCCGCGCACAGGACGCCCAGCGCATAGGAACCCTGCAGGCGGGCAACCGCCTGATATACCGCGTCCAGAAGATCGCCCGTATAATACTGGCGGATCAGGTGGGCAACGACCTCCGTATCGGTTTCGGAGAGGAATTCCACGCCGCTGTCCAGCAGCTCCTGCCGCAGGGAGGCAAAATTCTCGATAATGCCGTTATGGACCACCGCGATTTTTCCGTCCCCGCTGCGGTGGGGATGAGCGTTGACGTCGCTGGGTTTGCCGTGGGTGGCCCAGCGGGTGTGGCCAATGCCGGCCGTCGCGTCGATATTGACGCCGTTATGAATCATTTCCTGCAGAACTGCAAGCCGGCCTTTGGCTTTCTGCACCCTGACGTGGGTGCCTTCGGGATAAGCGATACCGGCCGAGTCGTATCCCCGGTATTCCAGTTTGGACAAACCATCCAACAGAAGGGGAGCCGCCGGTTTGGCGCCGATAAATCCAACAATGCCGCACATGGGTGTACCGCATCCTTTCCTGTACAAATTTCTAATTATTCGTATCTTATTTAATAATATACACTATGTATATGATACATACGATTCAGTATACCGTAAAACGACGCAAAAATCAAGCGAAATGTCGGACCGTTCGCCCAAATCGGACAGCCGCGCCCCCGACAGTCTCTCCCGCCAGAAAAGAGGGGGCGGGATTCGTCAAAATACACTCGACATGTAGGGAAACGAAGTCCATACTAATCAGAAAGAATAACCGGTTATACGCGATGACATTTCCTTACAGGCTGTACCGGCCTGTTGCCGCGTACCGGCAGGCAGAAAAAGGAGCAGCACATGAAACGGCAGCAAGGTTGTGAAGACAGCGTACGTTACCGCGCATGTTTGATAGAGGGCTTGAAAGCCTCCAAAACATGCGTGTTTGAAGTAGACTGCGAAAACCGGCGATGTACGGTTTTTGAAAACGCGGAGGATATATTCGGACTTGCAGGCGCATGTATCCTGCACGATGTCCGTTCCTTCAGCCGGAAAAGCCGCTGGGAATACGAGAAAGCCTGCGCGGCCTATTTCTCCTTACCGGATGAAGAAGAGGTCATTCACAAAGCCTTTGACAAGATCCGTCAGGGCGAGTGCGCCGTTTATGAGGCCCGTATGAAAGCCCGGGACAGCGAACCGGTGTGGTGCCGCCTGCAGTTAAAGCCCCTGGTAAAAAACGGCGTCATGGTCCGGCTGACCGGCACCATCGTCAATATCGGCGATATTAAAAGCCAGACCGAAATGCTGATGCACCAGTCCATGCGCGACCTGTCGACCGGTTTGTACAACAAGGCCACGACTGTCCGTATGATCCGGGATACGCTCCAGCATGCGGCCGGCGATACCCACGCGCTGTTCGTGGTGGATTTGGATGATTTCAAAACCGCTAACGATACGTTTGGGCATTTTACCGGTGATGAAATCATCCAGCATGTGGGGGAACATCTCCAGTGCCTGTTCCGGCGCAACGATATCATCGGTCGGTTCGGCGGCGATGAATTCCTGGTTCTGATGAAACACATCCCTTGCAAGGAGGCCGCCGTGAGGAAGGCGGCGCAGTTGTTGGAAGAAGATAATCCCTGCGCGGTGGGGAAAAGTATCGGCGTTGCTTTCTACCCGGAGGACGGGCAGGATTTTGGTACGCTGTTCCGCCATGCGGACAAGGCCCTTTACCGCGCCAAAGCCGTCAAAAACACTTATGTGCTGTATGGGGATGCCTCCAGTCGGCTGTGCCCGTTATAAAGCCCCCCATTACAGGGAACATACAACAAAAGGATATGCGAATAAAATTCGCATATCCTTTTTGGCCATCTGATGATTCCGGTTTTTACAGCAGCCGGCTTCTGAGTTCATCACCGCTTAGCGGGGACAACATAGCCGGCGGGATATCCAGCAGGGTTTTGGCGCCTTTCTGGCCCGCCTCATGCATCCGGAAAGCGGCCCGGGCGCAGGCAATCAGCACACTCGAGGTGAATTCCGGGTTGGAATCCAGCGTAAGTCGGTATTCAATCACGTGGCGGTGCTCTCTGTCCCATCCGGTCTGGCCGGAGCGGATTACCGTGCCGCCATGGGGCAGGCCGCTGTGGTTCCGCTTCATCTCCTCTGTGGAGATAAAATGAACGGTGGTATCGTAATCGGCAAAATAGTTGGGCATGGTTACGATATCGTGTTCAATACGGGCTTTGTCCGCACCGTCTTCGGCCACGACAAAGCATTCCCGGGTATGCTTTTGGCGGGTGGTTAAATCCGGCGTGGCGCCGCTGCGCACCGCCTCCACCGCTTCGGGGACAGGAATGGTATACTGGCGCGCGTCTTTAACGCCGGCGATCCGCCGGATCGCGTCGGAATGCCCCTGGCTGACGCCCTTGCCCCAAAAGGTGTAATCCTGGCCCTGCGGCAGAACTGCGCCGGCGTATACCCGGTTCAGAGAAAACAAGCCCGGGTCCCAGCCGGCGGAGATAACGCCGATTTTACCGCTGGCCTGTGCCGCCGCGTCCACCGCCGCAAAATGCGCCGGAATATTGGCGTGCGTATCAAAACTGTCCACCAGGTTGAAATGCGCCGCCATCTTGGGCGACTGTTCCGGCAGGTCAGTGGCGCTGCCGCCGCACAAAATCATTACGTCGATATCGCCGGCAAAGGACGGCGCATTTTCCGCCGAAACGACCGGTACGCCGGGGGTCAGCAGGGTCAGGGATTCCGGAGCCCGGCGGGTAAACACCGCCGCGAGCGTCATGTCCGGATTCTGCCGGATAGCGCATTCCACGCCGCGTCCCAGGTTGCCGTATCCCATAATACCAATGCGTATATTCATAATAACCGTCCCCTTTACATTTGTATTTCCTTTTCATTATACAGAAATTTTGCAATTTTACAAGTGGGAAATTGCAAAAAATTATTTTCTGTTCTCAGCTTCCCGCTGTGAATACACACAGCCGCAGTAGTTTTGGCGATAAAGCCCGTACTTGGCTGAAAGCGCGCAGGAGCGTTTGTACCCGTCCCGCTTTTTAAAATCGGATACCAGATAAGGCACGCCAGCCTGCATGGCAATCTCCCGCCCAAGGGCGTTTAGCTTGTCGGCATTTTTGTATGGACTGACCGACAGCGTCGTGGTAAAATAATCGTAACCATCCCGGGCGGCCTCCCGCGCGGCGGCTTCCAGGCGCAGCCGGTAGCATCGGGTGCAGCGTTCTCCGCCCTCCGGCAATGTTTCCAATCCCTGAGCGGCCCGGGTAAAGACTGCGGGATCGTAGGCACCCGGCAGAAATGCCACAGGCCGGGGAAGCGGCATGGCAGCGATCAGCCGCCGAGCTTCCTCTTCGCGAAACCGGTATTCGCTTTCCGGTGCAATATTGGGATTGTAATAAAACAGTGTAATCTCAAAATAGGCGCTGAGATACTCCAGCACATAGCTGGAGCAGGGCGCACAGCAGGCGTGCAGCAGCAGCCGGGGTGTACGGCCGCTTTGGCGGATTGCCTCCAGTTCCTTATCCAGCGATACCTGATAGTTTTCTTTCAATAACAGGATCCCCTTTATTAAAATATGCGATACTGTAATGGCTTCGGCCCTATGAGGGAGAGCGGTGGTTTCCGTGAACGATCTCAAGTTCCATTCTCCCGGTTTGTCCTGCCCTATGATACAACATACGGCGCCCCGCCGTCAATCCTTCGGTATGCTGTATAACGGTGTGTGCCCATGAGCAACGAAAGAGAGGTATGTTTATGCCCAGTCGATCCATTCAATATGAAGTTATGCAGGACGGCTGCGTCAACCTTGCCTTTGAACAGGGTTCCCTGACGCTTCATCCCGTGAGCGAGTCCATTCTGCGCATTACCCGTCCGGCGGGGGAAAGCCGTCATTTTACGGCGGCCACGGAAGGATTTGAGCCCGCTCCTCCCGTGGTGGACGTGGACATGGAGAGGGAGACGTTTGTCCTTAAAACGAAGGCGCTGACCGCACGGGTAGATCCGGAGGGACGGGTGGACCTGTATACCCCGGACGACCGGCTGCTGTGCGCGGATTACCGCGGCATTCCCAAACGGGCCGAAGCCCTGTCGGCGCAGGACCGGGAGCTGGCCGCGCTGGAAGGCCACGCGGCGGACGATGCCCCGAAGGACTACGCCTGCGGAATTATTAAGGCGCTGGAGGGCGACGAATGCTTTTACGGCCTGGGGGACAAAACCGGATTCCTCAACAAACGGGGCTATGAGTACATCATGTGGAACACAGACAATCCTCGTACCCAGATGGAAACCCGCGAATTCCGGGCCCTGTACAAAAGCATACCCTTTGTTATCGTATTGAAAGAAACGGGCGTTTACGGCCTGTTTTGGGACAACCCCCATAAGCTCCACATCGACCTGGGGTATGCGGACGACCAGTGCTGGCGAATGGAAGCGGAGGACGGCCCGCTGGATTATTACTATCTGGCCGGCGACTCCATGGCGGCTGTCGTATCGGCGTATACCCGGCTGACGGGGCGCGCTCCGCTGCCGCCCCTGTGGACGCTGGGATACCACCAGTCCCGCTGGTCCTATGCCTCGGCGCAGGAGGTGCGGGACATTGCGTGCTGTCTGCGGGAATACGATATCCCCTGCGATGCGATTCATCTGGATATCGATTATATGGAACGCTTCAAGGTGTTTACATGGGACAAAGAACGCTTCCCCGATCCGCCGGGACTGCTGCACGAGCTTAAAGAGCAGGGGTTCAAGGCGGTGACAATCGTCGATCCGGGCGTCAAGAAGGAGGCGGGCTATCCGGTCTATGAGGAAGGGGCGCGGGACGGGCATTTCCTGATGGAGGCGGACGGCACGGTATACGAAAATACGGTTTGGCCCGGACTTTCCGTGTTCCCGGATTTCAGCCGGCCTCAGACACGGAAGTGGTGGAGCGGCCTCGTGAGCCGGTGGCTGGACGGCGGCGCCGACGGGATATGGAACGATATGAATGAGCCGGCCAGTTTTAACGGCCCGCTGCCGGATGACCTTTTATTTGATAACGAAGGGCAGGGGGCCCTCCACCGGGATATGCATAATCTGTACGGGCATTTGATGGCCAAGGCTACAGCAGCGGCGTTCCTTGCCGGCGGCCGCCGCCCTTATGTGATTACCCGCGCCTGTTACAGTGGGTCGCAGCGCTACACGACCGCCTGGACAGGGGATAACCAAAGCCTGTGGGCGCACCTGCAAATGAGCATTCCCCAGCTCTGTAATCTCGGCCTCAGCGGCATGCCAATGGTGGGCTGTGACGTAGGCGGATTCGGGGAAAACGTCACCCCGGAGCTGATGGCCCGTTGGGTAGAGGCGGCATGCCTGACGCCTTTTTTCCGCAATCACTGTGCGAGCGGCTGCCGCCGTCAGGAGCCGTGGCGGCTGGGCGAGGAGGTGCTGGCGATTTACCGCCGATATGTAAAACTGCGCTACCGGCTGCTGCCTTATCTTTACGATCGTATGAGGGAAGCGTCACAGACAGGCCTGCCCCTGATGCGTCCGCTGGTCATGCACTACGGGGGCGATCCTCATACCCGCCACCTGAATGATGAATATCTGGTGGGGGAGACGCTGCTGGCGGCGCCTGTCACCGAACAGGGCAAAACTATAAAAATGGTGTATTTGCCCGTAGGAGAATGGATTGATTTCTGGACAGGGGAGAGCCTTGCCGGCGGGCAAACGATCCTGCGGGACGCGTCTTTGGATATGCTCCCCCTGTATGTCCTCGGCGGCAGCATCCTGCCCCTGTATCCGGAAGGGCTGAGCCACATAGGGGATACGCCTCCGCAGGAGCTGATCCTGGCGGTATATGGGCGGCAGGCTTCTTACACGCATTATCAGGATGCCGGACAGGGCTTGGAGTATCAAGAGGGGAGCTATAACCTGTATCGGTTTGATTGGTCGGATGGTCGGCTGACGATTTCGTTGGAGCACCGGGGCTATGTGCCGTATCGGCGCTTCACCGTGCTGTGGGAAGGGCGGGCCCGTACCGTGGAACCAGCGGCATTTCCCTGTATAATCCCGATGGAACTATAACGGCGCCCATGCGCCTGCGCGGGGCAGAAGGTGAAGCGCTTTGTTTCATTAGTGTAGTTTAAAGACCGAACGAAAATATTCTTGCGTTTTCTCCTTATTTGTGCTATCTTTTTCCTAAGAGGAGGAATCTATAATGAAAAACAAAGGAACTGTGCGGCGTTCTCTGGCGGCCATATTGGCCCTGATTATGGCGGTGGCCTTGGCTGCCTGCGGCGCGGCCAAACCGGAGGATACGGTAAAAAAAGGATTGGACGCCCTGAAGGCCGGCGACCGGGATACGGCGCTGTCCTGCTTTGACAGCAAGGCGGGGGAAACGCTGGATAGCGAAGAATCGGAAAAGGGACCGGAAGATTTGCTGTATTCCAAAATGTCTTATACCATTAAAGATGTCCAGGCGGATAAGGATACGGCAACGGTAAAAACCGAGATTGAAACGCTGGATATGAACAAGGTTTTGGAAAAGGCCATGACCGAGCTGATGCAGTTGGCCATGGGAAATATCGGTGGGCAGGATATGAGCGAGGCCGAAATGACCGCCAAGACCGAAGAGATTTTGCTGAAGTATATGAAAGAGACCACGGATAAATCGGTCAAAACCGTGGATGTTCAACTGAAACTGGACAAGGACGCCTGGCAGATCCAGACCAGCGACGAGCTGATGGATGCTCTGACCGGAGGGCTGGGATCGCTGGGCAGCGCCTTGGGCGGCACAGACTGACTGCCGTCTGTCAATCGGATAAGTAAGCCAAGAACCGGCCTGTAAAAAGGCCGGTTCTTTTATTTGGCTGGGTTTGTTACAGATAAGGACCCAGATGCCGAACGCGCCCTTAAAACGCTCATATACTATAGTGACGACAAATCATCCCCGCTGGGCATTCATATCCGCCGGG
>URYP01000092.1 GCA_900552115.1 uncultured Oscillospiraceae bacterium
TGCAGCGGCGGTGGCGGACGCCTGTTCGCTTCTTCAAAGCGGCGAGGTGGCCTGCACCGAGCGGGGGAAAGCGTTTTTTACCGGCAATCTGTTTTATACGCCGCCGCTGTGCCGACTCACAAGGGGCTGGGCGGACGGCTGCGTAACATGGGGGGATCTTCCATGAGGCGGGTGGTACGGGGAGCAGGGGAGGCTTTCCTGCTGCTCATGGTGCCTGGCGTACTGGTATTGTGCGCACTGATGAGGTGGGAACAATCCGCGGCCCTGACACTGCTGGCGGTGGTCGCGTCAATCCTGCCGTTTTTCTGGCAGTTCGAGCGGAAAAAGCCGCGCCCCCGCGATATCATGCCGGTGGTGGTATTGGCGGCGGTGGCAGCGGCGGGCCGGGTATTGTTTGCCGCCCTGCCGCAGATCAAACCGGTAACCGCCGTTGTCATCATCGCGGGCGTCTGTTTGGGACGCCAAAGCGGTTTTATGACCGGGGCGCTGGCCGCGCTGGCCTCCAACATGTTTTTCGGGCAGGGCCCGTGGACGCCTTGGCAGATGTACGCCTGGGGCCTCATCGGCTATTTGGCCGGTCTGCTGGAGGAACATGGCTGCCTGCGCCGTTCCTGGATCGTGTATGTTTACGGTTTTATCGCCTGCCTGCTTTACGGTTTTCTAATGGATTCCTGGTATGTCGTGGGTTTTGTTTCCCCCATTACCTGGGCGTCGGCTCTGGCCGGTTATGGTGCGGGCCTGCCCTTCTCTCTGCTGCACGGCGCGGCCACAGTTGCTTTCCTGCTGCCGCTTTATCAGCCGTGGCGGCGGAAAATTGGCCGTATTCAGCGAAAATTCGGACTAATGGCTGGATAAATTGTGGAACGTCTGAAAAATCACTTTACGGTTGTACTCAAAACGCCCGTCGGCAATGCGGCATAGACTTAGCGGAGAATCAGAAATGCGGTGAGCCGCACTCTTTCCCCCAAGGCTATGCCCATACAGCCGGCGGGCGTTTTTACACGAGCGCTGTTAGATGTTGCAATTCGATGGCAAATAGTGTACAATTTTATCAAAATATATGAGAAAACCGTTAATGTGAAGGCGAGGGGTAAGCATGGCCATTCCAAAAATATTTATCAGCTCCACCTGCTATGATTTGAAGCAGATACGCAATGATCTGTATAACTTTATTGAATCCTATGGGTATCAGGCGGTTTTGAGCGAAAAAAACACCGTTCCTTATAATACCACGGATGATTTGGAATCGGATTGTTATGCGGAAATCAACAACTGCGATATTGTTGTCGGCATTTTGGGGGGGCGTTTCGGCTCCGAATCCCGAACAGCGGACGGGCGTTCGGTATCGATGAGGGAGATAGAGAGTGCCATAGACAATAAAAAACAAATATATATTTTTATTGAAGGAACCGTTCACGCGGAATATGATACCTATATTATCAATAAAGACAAGGATATCGCATACGCCCATGTGGACAATGTGCGGATTTTTGAGTTTATCGACCGGCTGAAACGATCCAGCAGCATTGTTATCTCCGAATTCTATACAGTGCAGGATATTATTGACTGCCTCCGCTCTCAGTGGGCGGGGCTGTTCCAGAATTATCTGAACAATAAGGAGCGGTTTCGCCAAAACGAGGGCCTGACCAAAATCAATGAAACGGCGGAACAGCTGGAAAAGCGAATTGAACAGTTGGATGGCATTTTGAAGGACTTTGACGATATGACGGCGTCCAAATATATGGGCCGCATTTTTCTGAATCCGGTGCTGACAAAATTGTCGCGCGTACTGCTGGACATGCCCACCGTTATCCTGGTTAAGAACAAGAAAAGCATGGATGAGTTTTTGGGTAAATTGGGATATGAAGAAGTGGGATATGATGTGGACAGAGGCGTTTGGAGTTATGTGGACGGGCAGACGCGTTTTATGGTGGACAATGGTATTTTTGAAGAAGATGGCCATATACGGTATATGTCAACCAAGCAAATAAAGGATTATGAGGAAGAGCGTCAAATTGAAATTTTCAGCAGGGACGCTATTGAACCAATGGACGTTACGCAGGAGGAGCCTGTAGCCAATATGTTTGAGGAGGACGAACTGCCTTTTTAAAAAAGGTTCGTATAAATGTACAGAAAAGCCGGGACGAAGACATTCTTCGTCCCGGCTTTTATAGCGGATATTCTACCGGCGATTACCGGCACAAGCAAGCTGCAAAACCACCGCCGCAAAGGCCTCGGCAACCCGGCCATAGCCCTCGTTGTTCAGGTGTACGCCGTCCGCGGCATACCATTGCGGGGCATCGTGAGTCAGGGCGTTGATATCCACCAGAATACAGCCCAGTTCCGCGGCCAGCCGCCGCTGTATCGGCGCGATCATACCGGACACAATATCGTCGGTCACGGTGAAACTGGGAATATGTACAGCCGGGGAGGTACCAACCACTACGACCGGCCGGGAGGGGAGCGCACGGTAATGCGCGATCAACACCCGGAAGTCCTCTTCAAAGGCGGTGTGCCGGGGCCAGTTTTCTGTTTTGGAGTCATTGCCCCCCAGCATAAACAGCACAATCTGGGGATCAAACAGGCAGCCGGCCTCAAAGGCGGGCTGGTCGCGGTAGGCGTATGGCCGCCCATCCCACAGGCCGCTGCTCATCAGCGTGCTGCCCGATACGCCGAAATTCTGCACACGGTAGGCGCCGCCAAGCCGTTCCTGCAGCTGGGCGGGATAGGTTTTGCCGTCGGTGGAGCAGGCGCCTTCGGTAATGCTGTCGCCCACACAGGCAATTCGTACAGGGCCCACCATATCAGCGTCCCATGGCCTGATCTATGGCGGTCAGCTCGTCAGCGGTAAAGTCAAGGTTCTGCAGTGCGCCGAGATTGCTTTCGAGCTGTTCCACGCTGGAGGCGCCGATCAGCGCCGAAGTCACCCGGCCGCCCCGCAGGATCCACGCCAGCGCCATCTGGGCCAGCGTCTGCCCGCGGGAGGCGGCGATGTCGTTTAAGCGGCGAATCATGGCGAGTTGTTCCTCATCAATGGTGTTCCGCAGTCCCCGGTCACGGGTGGCGCGGGACCCTTCGGGAACGCCCTTTAGGTACCGGTCGGTCAGCCGTCCCTGCGCCAGCGGTGAAAAGGCGATGGAGCCCATGCCATATTCGTCCAGCACGTCCTGCAGCCCGTTTTCAATCCAGCGGTCCATCATATTGTAGCAGGGCTGGTGTATCAGGCAGCGCACCCCGAGGTCCTTGAGGATTTCCACCGCCTGCCGGGTCTGCTCCGGCTGGTAGTTGGAGATGCCCACATACAATGCCTTTCCCTGCTGTACCGCCGTAGCCAGCGCGCCCATGGTTTCCTCCAGAGGCGTTTCCGGGTCGTACCGGTGGGAATAGAAAATGTCCACGTAATCCACGCCCATGCGTTTCAGGGACTGGTCAAGGGAGGACAGCACATGCTTGCGGCTGCCCCATTCGCCATACGGGCCGGGCCACATGCCATAGCCGGCCTTGGTGGAGAGAACCATTTCGTCGCGGTAAGGCTTCAGGTCGTTTTTCAGCACCTTGCCGAAGGTTTCCTCGGCCGACCCGCCCACCGGGCCATAGTTGTTGGCCATATCGAAATGGGTCACACCCAAATCAAATGCGCGCAGCAGGATCTTGCGGCAGTTGTCAAATACGTTTACGCTGCCGAAGTTCTGCCAAAGACCCAGGGAGATGGCGGGCAGCTTTAGTCCGCTTTTGCCCACACGGTTGTACTTCATCTGTTCATAACGGTCGCCTCTGGCGTCGTACGCCATATAATCTCCTTCTTTCTGTTGTTTAATGAAAGGGCCGCGCGGTTACATAAAGACCTCTTAATTAACCGGGAATAACCATCGTGTTAATGGAGCCGGACGCCAGCTCAAACGAGTAGGTGTCTCCCTCCACCGTAAAGGATACGGTCTGCGTCATGGGGAAGGGATTGTAAGTATTCAGCACCACCGACCCGTCGGGATTGCGGAAAGCGGTGGAGGTTCCCGTCCAGGGACCAGTCAGGCAGAGCCGCTTGGCCCCCGGCTGGATATAGCGGGAAAAATGCTTCATCACATAAAATTCGGGAGTCAGGGTGTAGCGTCCGTCCTCCACCACAACCATAGAGTTCTGATGCCAGCCCCAGCTGCTCATGCCGCCCTGCTCCAGAATCATGTTCCAGTAGACATACGCGGATACGCCGTTGGTGAGATAGTGGCGGAACAGGCCGTAAATATAAGTGGCGTAGCCCCAGTCGTTATTGCCGTTGCCGCACTCGTTTTCCGACTGGATCAGCACCTTGTCCGGAAAGCTCTCATGCGTCTGGGGCAGGCAGTATTTGCCGGCCCACTGATAGCTGACGCCTTTGCAGTATTTGCTGGCTTCCTTGTCGTGGAAAATACGGTTGGCATAATCGTTGTAGGTTTTTTCGTCCGCGTTGAGGGTGCCGAGGAAAATGTCGGTATCCAGTCCCATTTCCTCAAACAACGGGCCGATGTATTTAGCAATAAATTCCCGGAACTGGTCCCCGCTCCACAGGCAGGAGGGGAATTTGTGATCCGAAAACGGCTCGTTCTGGATGTGGACTTGGTTAATTTTAATCCCTTCGGCGGCATAGGCCTGCACGTATTTGGCGAAATACAGCGCGTAAGCCTTCAGGTTCTCCTCGGTCCAGACCAGCCGTCCGAAATTGTACACCGGCGGGAACTTCATCCAGGTGGGCGGGCTCCAGGGGGAACCGAACATCTGCATGGTCCCGTTGCGCTTGTAGGCGGCCTTGATGTAGGGGAGCATGTAAGGGCGGTCGCCGTCAATGGAGAAATGCTCCATCGCGTAGTCGCCTTCGGTTTCGTTGTAGCTGTACCATTTGGCGCCGTAATCGCTGGCGCCAATGGACATGCGGTTAAAGTTCAGCCGCAGTCCGTCCGCCGCCGGATCAAACAGCAGGTCCATCACCTGATCCTGATCCTCCTGCGGAAGCTTTTGCAGGGCCACGCCGCCCAGCTCGTTGAAACAGCCGCCAAAGCCGAGGATCGACTGGTCGGTGCGGCCGTCCGCCGTTAGGGAGGAACCGGCCTCGCCTGCCGCCGGACGATACTCCTGTTTTTCCCAATAATGATTTTCCGTGGATGCGTACCAAGTTACGTTTTTCATAAATACCTCTCCTTTATGTTTATGGATCTGACTATATGAAAGGGGGATAAGGGGATTCGCCCGTCGGAGCAAGGCGGAGCGCCAATGGTGGTTTTCAAGGCTTATTCCGCCGGCTGCCGTTTTTATTCATCCGCCGTATCGGTTTCCAGAAGCCGCGAGGCTGTATCGCCGTCCAGCTTCTCCACATCCCGCAGCTTGCGCCGTATAGCGCGGGTGCGTACCCCCACCAGTTTGTCCAGCTCGGCGTTGGCCTGGTTGAGCCGGTTCTGGGTGGCGGCGAGGATATCGCCGAACTTATCAAATTCGGATTTGACGGCGCCGAGAATGGTCCACACCTCGCTGCTGCGTTTCTGGATGGCCACTGTGCGGAAGCCCATTTGCAGGCTGTTGAGCAATGCCGCCATGGTGCTGGGACCCGCGATGTTCACCTTGTAATCCCGCTGCAGCACCTCCACCAGGCCCCGGTTGACCGCCTCGGCGTACAGCCCTTCAAAGGGGAGGAACATGATGCCGAACTCGGTGGTATAGGGGACCTCTATGTATTTGTCATGGATATCCTTGGCAAAGCTTTTAATGCGGCCGGCCAGTACATTGAATGCGGCCTGCACGGCTTCCGCCGATCCGGATTCGTATGCGTCCTGCAGGGCGGCGTAGGAATCGCCGGGAAACTTGGAATCGATGGGGAGATAGACCGGCGCGCCTTCTTCTCCAGGAAGCTTGACCGCGTATTCCACCACGTTTTTGCTGCCGGGCACCGTGGCGACATTGGCTTCATACTGCTCGGGCGAGAGGATTTCCTCCAAAATTGCCCCAAGCTGAATTTCACCGAGTATGCCGCGGGTCTTGACGTTGGACAGCACCTTTTTCAAATCGCCCACGCCCACGGCAAGGGTCTGCATCTCGCCCAATCCCTTGTATACCTGCTCCAGCCGTTCATTGACGAGCTGGAAAGACTGGGTCATTTTGTCCTCTAGGGTTTTCTGCAGCTTTTCATCCACCGTCTGGCGGATGCTGTCCAGCCGCTTGTTGTTATCCTCCTGCATGTATTGCAGGCTTTGGGAGATGGTGTGGCGCATGGCGTCGAGCTTCTGCTCGTTATTGCTTTCAAAGGTTTTGAATCGTGTTTCAAGCTGGGTTACCAGGGAGAGGACCGATTGGTTCATGGCCTGCTGTTTGTCCTGGATATTGCGGTCCAGCGCCGCAATTTTATCCCCCTGCGTTTCACTGCTGCTGCGCTGGTTCGCGATTAAAATATCGCCCAGCCCACGTACTGCGTTTTGCACCGCATCCGCCTGTTCCTGCCGGGCCAGCCGGAGCTGCTCGGTCAACGCCGTCTGCAGCCGGTCCATTTCCTGCTGCGAGCCGCCGCGCGCGCTCACCCGCCACAGCGCCAGCGCCGATAAAACGGCGGCCGCAGCCGCCAGAATTAAAATTGCGAATTCCATATGGGAAAAGCCTCCTGTGCTGATTCTTTAAACAGTACCAGTATAAAGCAATCGTTCCGCCGCCGCAAGGCTTTTTTGGCTCTTTTTCCTGAAAATGAAGATTGACAGGCCGTGTCTGGGTGGTTTATGATAAACCCATATGTAAGGAAAGGGGAAACCATATGATACCCTTTTATGAAACCCGCCGGGACGAGCTGTTCGGTTTTCGCTGCAACCGGCTTAATTACCCGCTTCACCTGCAGGCCACCATCGAATTCGTTTATATTTCAAGCGGCCATCTGACGGTTACGGTCAACGGCGAAAAACGGGTGATGGGGGAGGGCGAACTGGCGGTGATCTTTCCCAATTGCAGCCACAGCTACGAAACCCCGGTAGAGGCTTATTACAGCCCGGATATGATTGTGGACGATATCCTGCTGATGGGGTTGCAAACGACCCTGGCCGGTGACTACGCGGAGAATCTCATCCGGATGCAGCCGGAAAAAGCGTTTTTTGCTGCGGATGAGGTGCCGCCGGAAATTCCGCAGGGGATGCGCCGCCTGTTGCAGCAGAAAGAGAATCTGCCGGAGTCCCTGCCGGTCTGTCGGGCGTATTTGCAGCTTATGCTGGCCCTTTTGTGGCCGCATTTGCGGCTCAAACGCAGCGTCGACAATGGGCTGGACGATCTCGCGTATAAGGCGAGCGCCTATATCATTGATAATTACCAAAAGCCTCTTTCGCTTGAGGAAATGGCCGACCAGCTTGGAGTGGGCAAGTATCGCTTGTCGCGCGTGTTTTCAGAACAGCTTCATATGAACTTTAACGATCATCTCAACAGCGTGCGGGTCAGTGCGGCGCAAAATATGCTCAGTTCGTCCGATAAACCAATTACGGATATTATTTATGAATGCGGGTTCGAAAGCCAGGCGACGTTTAACCGGGCGTTCCGCAAAATCTGCGGCATCAGCCCCCGCGAGTACCGCCGCCGGCACAAACAGATGATGAAGTCTCCGCACTCTTAAATCGGCCAAATGGATTCAACGCCGATGTATGTAATGATTTATAGCCGTGCAAAAAGGCTGCGCGGCCTGAAAGGATGGTTATTATGATACAAGACGCCTCGTTTTCCCGCTCGCTTATGTCCAAAGGCTTTCCTTATCGGTTATACCAGCCTCCCACCTGTGGGCAGGAACCGGATAAACAATGGCCGCTTGTGATTTTCCTCCACGGAGCCGGGGAGCGGGGGACCGACCTGCTGGGTGTGTCCCGCCACGGCCCGTTGCGGGAGGTGGAAAAAGGACGCGATTTTCCTTTTATGATTGCCGCGCCGCAGCTTTCCGGACAGGAGTATTGGGGAGGCTATATTGAATCGCTGAACGCCTGGCTGGACGACCTGCTGGAGGCGTATCCCGTCGATCCGGACCGGGTATACCTGACCGGGTTGAGCATGGGCGGCACCGGCACCTGGCTGTGGGCCATGGCGTCGCCCAGGCGGTTTGCCGCCATCCTGCCCATGTGCGGTACGGGCATTTGCTGGTGCGCGGGAAATGTGACCGGCCTGCCCATCTGGACCTTCCACGGCAGCGCGGACGAAATCATCCCGGTGGAGGAGAGCATTCATATGGTCAACCGGGTGAATGCCTCCGGCGGACAGGCGCGCCTCACCATTTGCGAGGGCTACACCCATGATTGCTGGACGGATACCTACGCACGCGAGGATATCTACGAGTGGCTGCTCAGCCACCGGCGGAGATAGACGCGTTTGCGGGTTACGCATTGGGTGACGATACAGCACCTTCTGCGCGCCGCTGGCCGGACAGGAAGGACATTGATAAAAGCCGCCGGGCCATAAAGCCCGACGGCTTTTGAGACTGCTAAAAGATTTACCGTATTCCAAGATAAAAATCCTTGTATTATATGATCGTT
>URYP01000093.1 GCA_900552115.1 uncultured Oscillospiraceae bacterium
CGTGGCGACAAAATTGTCGCCACGGCTGTGTCGTTTGCATTGTATGAATCGCAGAAGAGGTGACCTTAACTCATGCTAAATCGACGAAGACTGCATGAGCGGGTGTGTTAAAAGGCATCTATGGTTTTAAGAGGTTTGTAGAATAAGGATGGTATCGGTATGGGTTAGAGAATCGGCCGGCAAATATTCTGATGTGTATTTTTTTCACAAGCCAGTAAAACACGCGCGTATTAACGGCGCACGGGTAATATATTTAAACATAATGTTTATTATTTTCACAATCAATAATATAAAACGTTTATGTTTAAATTTTTCACATATGCAGTTGTTGTGACAATTTTACACAAATGCAACAGCCAGATCAATGGGGGCCGTATCCCGAAAAGTCGCGCGGAGTAAAGGATTGTTTCCACTCCTTTTTGAAGGCCAGGCGGTTGGCAAAGGACATTCTCATATACCGCTCCTCGCGCACCAGCCAGTAAAAAAAGCCACTGTCCTGGTTATTGCGAATCTGGTTGAGCAGGACCAGCCGCAGAGCGCGTTCCTCCTCATCGATTCCCTCGAAGTCGACTTCCGCAAAGTCTTCGTACCACTTCATGGCGGCGGCCTCCTTAAAATATTAGTGTAAATAATTTACTAATTGTGTTTACAGGTAACAATATGTAAACGTTTATGTAGTTAAAGTGAAATCTGTTAAGTATAAAGTGTATATAGTTTTCAAAATGTAATATATATAAACTCATTACCGGATAGCGGAGAGTGTACCCGTGTAAGGGTAATGACCAAATTACCCTTACACGGGTTGACGGGTCGGGGCCGCCGTTTTGGACGGGATCATATCCAAAACGGCGGGGCTCCCTCCCCTGAGGGTTCCCCGCCGTCCATAAAAAACACCGCGCAAAGGTTGGATGACCCCCAAACCCTTTGCGCGGCCACATAGTCTCAAATCCAGTGGATTTGAGCCATTGGAAGAATCCCTGACGGGAATCTCCACAGGATTATAAAACCCCCAACGGGATTTCATAAATCTAAGTAGCTGCTGCTATCAAGCGCGCCCCATTCTTCTGCCGGCTCCCTCCCCGTCCCCAGCGATCCGGGAAAATTCCCGGAGGCTGTGCCCGTGGGCCAGTTCCACCCATAGCCGAAGCGTCGCGCGGCGACAGCGTCCCCGGCAGGCACATGGGAGTGAGCCTGACAGGTAACGCTGCGAAACCGCTTGATTTTTCGGGTATTGTGTGGTAAACTGAAAGAGCCGCTGAAGATAATCAGGTGCGTTCCTGATTGGGAAGGGGATGGTACTAACATCCTCCGACCAAGGGTGGTCGTGTTGACGCACGGCCACTCCTTCAGCGGTATTTTTTTGTCCGGTTACGAGAAACCCGTTAAATGAATGACTTTAACCTAAGGTGACTGTCGCCTGACGCCATGGCTTTTCCCTCCCCGTTTTCATTTTTAAAGCACAGCGCAACCCGTCCACGGGTGAAACCACAAACAAAAAAGGCTGTGCGAAGTGTTTCGCACAGCCCCATTTATCCCTGATTGGCTTCTTTCCTGTCGAAAAATTGCGTATAGGAAAGAAACATAGCTGAATCCTCTTGCAAAACCGTGGCAAAGCTGGTATACTAGCTTTGCCATTGGCGCTGTGAATTCAGTTACGGGTGGAGTGGTACTAACACTTCATGCCGTAGGTGGGGTATGTGTTGACGCACATGCTCCCCGCCAGTGGTGTTTAATTTTTATTGGATACTAGTATTACTCTAACACACCTGTTAGAATTTGTCAAGATTCCTGCCATAATTTAGGGTGATAAAATAATACACTTGATAAACGCACGAAAGCCAGACGTATATCGTCTGGCTTATTTTTTTCACATCTATCTTTTTATTCTATCTTATCGGTTCCAGTTTCTTAACCATCCCACTGAAAATACGGAAAAGCCGCCGCCGGTTTGTCTGTTTTTTGTTCATATATTACGGCATTATGACATTTTACTCTATTCGCCGTGATTTCCTTGACGCAGTGACGCGCCCCCTCTATAATGGCCATAAAGGGAAAGTAGAAAATGGAGGAAAACTATGATTGAAACCCAACTCAACGAATCGGCGTTCGATTTTGTCCGCCCGGAGGACAAGCGGTTTATTGCCGCCTTTACCCACGAGCTGGAAACGCGGGGCTATACCTATGGCGGCGAAATCGGCAGCGGATTCTGCTGGGGCAAATACATGCTGATATTCCGCAAGGCCGGGGTAAAATCCAAGAATGTCTTCGCCCGCATTTATATCCGGGAGAACGATATTGTCCTACGGCTGTTTTTTAACAACGTTACCAGACACGCCGACTATATCCGCACCGCCCCCTCGTTCATTCAGGAGGCATTTACCGGAAAACACGGCACCTGCAAGCACTGCAAGGGCGACGACTGCCGGTTCCGCAAAGACTATGAAATTGACGGGGTAAAATACGAAAAATGCAACGGTACTACGTTTGAGTTTTACGCGCCGGATGGGGAGAGGCTTCCCGCTTATATCGCGCTGTTTGAGGAATTCTACCCGACGAAGGAATCGCAGAAAAGAAGCGCCCGGGTTATCCGTGCATGACATTAAAACAGAATTTTAGGAGGATCGCTTATGCCGGCTGAAATTATAAAGGTCTGTAAAGAACACCTGCCCGCCCTGCGCTTTGCTGGAAAACGCTATACGAATGCCGACCGGGCCAGTGACGGCTCGTTTGCCAACCATTGGGGGGAATGGTTCAGCAGCGGCTGGTTTGCGGAGCTTGCATCCTGCGGCGAGCCGGAGGGTATTGAGAACGGCTATATCGGCCTGATGCGCTGCGGCGGCACAGAGGACTCGTTTGAATATTGGATTGGCCTGTTTTTGCCGGCCGGAACCGCGGCGCCTACGGGATTCGATACCATTGACCTGCCCGACAGTGACGCGGCCATATGCTGGATACGCGGCAAAGAAAATGAAGGGCTTTACGCGATGCACGACGAATGTGTGCGCCGGTCGCGGGAAAACGGCATGGGAAACATCCGGGTGGACGCGGAGAACCGAACCTGCTTTTTTGAGCGGTATGTCTGCCCCCGTTTTACCACGCCGGATGAAAACGGCAGCGTGATTCTGGACTACGGCATTTTTCTGGCGGACTAAAGCGGCCCGTAATGCTGATATAGGAGGTAAATGGAATGGACAAGGAACTGAGCATAAAGATGTACGCCCTTACGGTGGACTGCACCGATCCTTTGGCGCTGGCGACCTTTTACGCGAAGCTGATGCACTGGGATATCGCCTACCATGACGACGACTGGGCCTGCGTGGGCGCTCCGGGAAAGGGCCAGGGCGCGTATCCCGGGATCACGTTCCAGCGGAATCCCGATTATCTGCCGCCCGTATGGCCGGAAGAACCTGGCGCCCAGCAGCAGATGGCGCATTTGGACTTTGCCGTTAATGATTTGGACAAAGCGGTGCAGCATGCCATCGACTGCGGTGCCACCGTCGCGGCGGAGCAATTCTCGGATGGCTGGAAGGTGATGCGCGATCCGGCCGGGCATCCGTTTTGCCTTTGCAAGATGGACGCGGTTTTTGAAAGCCCTGATTTTGGCCTGTTATAACTAGTTTAAAGCAAAAACGGACACGAAAAGAGGCGTCTCTTTTCGTGTCCGTTTTGTAAAATGCCCGGGCGGACTGTGTTCCACCCGGGCATTTCGTGATTCAAATGTTTATTTTGCGGAGAGTTCCCGCTCCAACCAGATCGCGCCGATATCCATGGCGTTGTACAGGCCGGTTTTTTCGCTTTTTTTCAGCACCCGGTCTTTCATCCGCAGGTCGGGATCGGTGGAAAGGAGCTGCACCTGCACCTTATCCGCCATGGTCATGTCCTTGAGCGTTTTGGTGGACAATATTTGCAGCATGATAACGCATTTTTCCGCCATGTCCCCGTAGTAGAGCACATTGCCGGAGCGCACCAGTGGCCTCCCTTTATACGTCAAAAATGCCGGTTTCTCGTTTTTTTCCGCCAAGAGTGATCGCCTCCTAATTATTGAGGTAAGAACGCACCAGCGCCCGCAGCAGGTCATCGCGGTCGATCTTGCGGATGAGGCTGCGCGCGTTGTTGTAGGTCGTGATATAGGTCGGGTCCTCCGACAGGATATAGCCCACCATCTGGTTAATGGGGTTGTAACCCTTTTCCCGCAGGGCGTCATACACCGTGGTGAGGATGGCCTTCATTTCCTGTTCTTTGTCGTCGCCGAGCGAAAACGTCTGGGTTCTGTCCAGCATATCCATAACCTCCATTTCCGTATGGTATCCCACTGTATATGAATCTATTATACCCTAAATTATTGAAAAGTGCAAGCGCTTATGAGCGCAGAATGCAATCTTTTTGCCGAAGATTTTTAAATATTTTGTTAAGGACGCCGTCAATCTGCTCGTCCGTGAGGGTGCCTTCAGCGGAGCGGAAGATCAGATTATAGGCCACGCTCTTTTTGCCGGCCTCGATCTGCTTGCCCTGGTAAACGTCGAACAGGATGACCTTTTCCAGGATTTTCCCGCCGCCGGCACGGATGGCTTTTTCAATGTCGGCCACCGGCAGCTCCTCGTCGCAGAGCAGGGCGATGTCCCGTTCGACCGCCGGGAAGCGGGGCAGCGGCTTATACAGCACCTTGTGATCCGCCGCCGCGAACAGCTCCGGCAGGCTCAGCTGCGCCACGTAGACACGCACACCCTCCATATCGAACCGGGCGGCCGTGTCGGGATGCACCTCGCCGAAGCAGCCCACGGCCTCGCCGTTCAGCATCACCGCGGCCTGCCGGCCGGGATGCAGGAACACTTCCCCGCTCCGCTCAAACGCGGCGGAGATGTGGAACGCGGCGAGGATATCCTCGATTACGCCTTTCAGGGTGAAGAAATCCTCATCCCCGCCATACAGGCCGAGGGACAGCGCCGGGATTTCCTGTGGCTGCTCCGTTACCGGCAGAGCCTTGGGCAGGAAGAGCTTGCTCACCTCGAACAGGCGCACCGCCTCGTTTTTGCGGTTATAGTTGGTGGACAGCACGGTCAGCATGCTGCTGACGAGCTGGGTGCGCAGGGTGGAAAATTCCTCTCCCAGCGGGTTGAGCAGGCGCACCGCCTGCCGCCGGGAATCGTCCGCCGGCAGGCCAAGCTGATCGGCCGCCTTGCCGCTGATGAACGAATAGGTGGTGATTTCGCGCAGGCCGTCTGCGGCCAGCACGGTTTTCAGCCGGTCGGTATCCACCCGCTCTGGCAGTTTTTTGCCCCGCACAATGGCCCCGGTCATCGGAGTGCCCACAATATGGTCGTAGCCATAGACCCGCATGACCTCCTCCGCCAAATCGGCGAGGCCCTCCACGTCGTCCCGGAAGGAAGGCACCCGGCAGTGGAGTACGCCGTCCTGCAGCGTGGTTTCAATGCTCAGACGGTTCAGGATATCCGCCATGGTTTCGGCCGGGATCTCGACGCCCAGCAGCTCGCTGATGCGGGCGGCGGATACGTCTAGCCGGCGCGGCTGCGGCAGCTCCCCATGGCAGTCGAGGCTGCCGCTGATAATATCGCCCGCGTCCATCTCCGCAATGAGGGAGAGCGCGCGGTTCATGGCGTACTCGACGTTGATAATATCCACGCCCTTTTCGAAGCGGGCGCTCGACTCGGTGCGGATTCCCAAGGCCCGTGCCGTTTTGCGGACGCTGTCCCGACGGAATTTGGCGCATTCCAGGAACAGGTCTGTGGTGTCCTCCTCGATTTCACTGTTCAGCGATCCCATGATGCCGGCAAGGCAGGAGGGCGCTTCGGCGTCGGCGATGACCAGCATCTCCCCGGTGAGGCTGTGCTCCTTGCCGTCCAGGGTCACAATCTCCTCCCCCGCTTTGGCGCGGCGGACGATGATCTGGTGGCCGGCCACCTGCCGCATATCGAACGCGTGCATGGGCATGCCGGTTTCCAGCATGACGAAGTTGGTGATATCCACAATATTATTGATGGGGCGCATTCCCGCCGCCTTGAGGCAGCGTTTCATCCAGTCGGGAGACTCGCTGATGCGCAGGTTTTTGACCACGCGGCCGTAATAACGCGGGCAGAGGTCGGGCGCTTCCACCGTGACCTGCATATGCTCGCGGATATCGCCGCCCGCCTCCTTAAACACCGGCAGAGGCGGATGGAAGGGCTTGCCCAGCGCCACGGCGGCCTCGCGGGCCACGCCCAGCACACTCTGACAGTCGGGGCGGTTGGCGGTAATTTTAAAATCGATGATATAATCGTTGAGTTCCAACACGTCCCGCATATCCGCGCCCACCGGCGTATCCTCTTTGAGAATGAGGATGCCATAAACCTCCGCGCCGGGATAATCGCTCTCTTTCAGGCAAAGCTCCTCGCCCGAGCAAAGCATGCCGTTGGAGGGCACGCCCCGCAGCTTGCCTTTTTTAATATGCATGCCGTTTGGCAGGTGCGAATCGTGCAGCGCCGCCGGCACCATGGCGCCCACAAACACATTGGATGCGCCGGTGACGATTTGCACCGGCTCCTCCTGCCCGATATCAATCTGGCAGATTTGCAATTTATCCGCGTCGGGATGCTTTGTCAGCTCGACAATGCGTCCCGCGACCACGCGGCTCATAGTGGCGGAAAGATCCTCGATGCTTTCCACCTCAAAGCCGCTCATCACCATCTTATCGCAGAATTCCCCGACCGGCAGGTCAATATCCACATAGCGTTTCAGCCAGCTCAATGACATTTTCATAACTGTTCACTCCTCCCCTTAAAACTGTTCCAGGAACCGCTGGTCGTTCTCGAACATCAACCGGATATCGCTGATTTTGTAGCGGGTGGTGGCTAGCCGGTCCAGCCCGATTCCGAACGCGAAGCCGGAGTAAACTTCCGGGTCGATGCCGCAGCCCCGCAGTACGTTGGGGTGCACCATGCCCGCACCCAAAATTTCGATCCATCCCGCGTCTTTACAGACGCGGCAGCCTTTGCCGCCGCATTCGGAGCAGGACACGTCCACCTCCACGCTCGGCTCGGTGAACGGGAAGAAGGAGGGGCGGAATTTCACCTTGGTCTCCGGCCCGTAAATCTCATGGGCAAACTGTTCCAGCACCCCTTTGAGGTCGCACATGGTGATGCCTTTATCCACCACCAGGCCCTCCACCTGATGGAACACCGGCGAATGGGTGGCGTCCACCTCGTCCGCGCGATAGACGCGGCCGGGGCAGATGATGCGGATGGGCGGCTTGCGGCTTTCCATGATGCGAATCTGCGCCGCCGACGTCTGGGTGCGGAGCAGCAGGTTGTCGCTGATATAAAACGTATCCTGCATATCCCGCGCCGGGTGATCCTGAGGCAGATTGAGCGCTTCAAAGTTATAGTGATCGGTTTCCACCTCGGGGCCGTCCACCACGTCGAACCCCATAGACTGGAAAATATCAATCAGATCTTCCAGGACGATATTGAGGGGATGCAGCCCCCCCTGCCGGCCCCGGCGGCCGGGCATGGTCACATCCAGCCGTTCCGCTTCGAGCCGGGACGCCTGCTGTGCCCTGTGAACCGCGGAAGCGCGTTCTTCCAGCGCCGCCTCCAATTCAGCCCGCACCTCGTTGACAAGCTGCCCCATGCGGGGACGCTCCTCGGCCGGCAGCCCGCCCATGCCCCGCAGCAGGCTGGTCAGCGTCCCTTTTTTGCCCATAACGCGGACGCGGAACTCCTCCAGCTCTTTCGGCAGGCGAAGCGACGACAGCTCCGCGAGAGCTTGCTCCCGCACCGCTTTAATCTGTTCTTTCATGCGATAACCCCCTATAGTCTTTTGACGATGAGAAATGCCATAGTCAATTTAAAATGATCATAAAATAACAAAAAGCCCCCGTCCCGCAAAGGGACGAAGGCAAGCTCCGTGGTACCACCCTGTTTCGCCCCGCCCGGAAGGGCGGTTCGCACTCGGCGACCGGTAACGGCGGTCCGCCGTCGGGACCTACTGTAAGGTTCAACCCCGCCGCTCCAAAGCGAATTTCCGCTGTGCTCTTTGGCGGGTTGCTCTCAGCCGGCGACAACCCTCTCTGGCGCACGAACACACAGCGCATGCTCTTTTTCAACGCGTTTAAAATGGATATATGACTGTATTATACACCAAGTTTTCAAAAATGCAAGCCATAAAATGCGGCATAAACATAGCGGGGAATTTTAAGTGCGGTAAGCCGCATTCCAGAAATCGGAGCAAAAGCTCCGATTTCTCCTAAAAAGCTATGGTCACAATAGGGCATAGACATAGCGAGGAATTTTACGTGCGGTGAGCCGCATTCCAGAAATCGGAGCGAAAGCCCCGATTTCTCCTAAAAAGCTATGGTCACAATAGGGCATAAACATAGTGGAGAATTTTAAGTGCGGTGAGCCGCATTCCAGAAATCGGAGCGACAGCTCCGATTTCTCCCAAAAAGCTATGGTCACAATGGAGCATAGA
>URYP01000094.1 GCA_900552115.1 uncultured Oscillospiraceae bacterium
CATCACTCAGGAGTATAACATGACGACTATCATCAATACCCATGACATGAATTCTGTGCTGGGAATCGGTGAGAAAGTGATTTATATTTATGAAGGACATAAAGAATGGGAAGGGACGAAAGATGATATCTTCACTTCTACCAATGAACGGCTGAATAACTTTATCTTTGCTTCGGACCTGCTTCGTAAAGTGAAGGATATGGAAGTGCAGAATATGGAAGGCTGACGGAAAAGTAAATAGAAGGACATAAAAAAACTTCTGTCATCATGTGGCAGAAGTTTCTTTTTTTTCTTAGCTATATTAGCGTCGGCAATTAAGCTCTGGGTCTAGCTTCTTTAACTACCATTGTACGGCCCATGTACTCTGCACCGTTCAATTCTGCGATTGCTTTAGCAGCTGCTGCATCGTCTTCCATTTCGATGAAAGCAAATCCTTTGGATTTACCGGTTTCACGATCCATAACTACTTTAACTGATGATACTGCTCCGTAATCTTCCATCACTTGTTGCAGATCTCCTTCCTTAACACGGTAGTTAAGGTTTCCAACATAAATGTTCATAGTGAAAATGATAAAAAATGAAATAAATGAAATAAAACTCTCCGGAAGATGATTTAATAATAAAAGGATTAAAGAAACAGAGAGTTTACAAAAGCGTCTTTGCGCCGGAAGTAAAAACCTTGTAATTGAAATCGAGAAACTAATCGATCATCTTTCCGCAGCAAAGAAACGCATAAAAACCGGAATTGCAATAACTTTTTCTCTTTTTTTGTATACGAAACCTATGAATTTTAGCGATTTGGAACGTTTTCGGGGTGAAAATAGAAAATATGGATTGTAAAGAAGATACGAACTTCCCGGCTTTATAGATAAGGTATCGGTGTTTGGATGGCATTTTGTCAAAATGATTCCGGATGCGATCCGCAAAGGCATTGAAGATGCGAAGAAGAACCTGGTGAAAATCTCGCTCAAAGGCAGCACCATTCCCCATGAAGTCATCGGTAAATTCGGCGCCGGCGAGGTTTTGATGAAACCCGCGGCTCCCGGTACCGGCGTTATCGCCGGCGGCGCGGTGCGCGCCGTGGTTGAAGCGGCCGGCATTAGCGATATCCGCGCCAAGGCTCTCCGGTCCAACAATCCCTGCAACGTCGTGAGCGCGACCATGGAAGGGCTTAAACAGCTCCGCACGGCGGATGAGGCGGCGGCGATGCGCGGCAAAACCGCCAAGGACATTATAGGTTAAAGGGGAGGATTGGTTAGCATGGCGAACACAAAAGCGCTGCAGATTAAACTGGTGCGCAGCCTGATCGGCTGCAAAAAGGACCAGATCGCGACCGCCCAGTCCCTGGGACTGCGGAAGATCGGCGACTGCACGAGCCAGCCTGATAACGCGGCTACCCAGGGTAAGGTGGCCAAGATTATCCACCTCATCGAGGTAACCGAAGCGTAAGCAATCGACAAGGAGGTGCGAATACAATGAAGCTACATGAGTTGTCTCCGGCCCCCGGTTCCAACCGCGAGGTCAAGAGAATCGGCCGGGGCCACGGTTCCGGACAGGGAAAAACCGCCGGCAAAGGCCATAAGGGGCAGAAAGCCCGTTCGGGCGGCGGTGTGCGGCCCGGCTTTGAAGGCGGCCAGATGCCTCTGCAGAGACGCGTCCCCAAAAGAGGCTTTAACAACATCTTTGCTACCCGGTACGCCAGCGTAAACGTGGCGGCCCTCAACAAGTTTGAGGATGGCGCCGTCGTGGATGCGGCGGCGATGAAAGCCGCCGGCCTGATCAAAAAAGAATATGACGGCGTGAAGATTCTGGGCAATGGCAATGTGCAGAAAAAGCTGACGGTCAAGGTAACCGCTTTTTCCGAGGCTGCCAAAGCGAAAATCGAAGCAGCCGGCGGAAAGGCAGAGGTGATCTGACATGTTTCGGGTTCTGCGAAACGCCTGGATGATTGCGGATCTTCGTAAAAAGATCCTGTATACTCTGTTCATCGTACTGATATTCCGCCTGGGTTCCGCCATTTCGGTGCCTTTTGTCGATGTTGCCGCTGTACACACGGCGGTGTCCAACTCCACCGGCGGATTTATGGATTACCTGACGTTGCTGTCCGGCGGCGGTTTCTCAGACGCCAGTATTTTTGCGTTGTCCATCACCCCGTACATCAACGCCAGCATCATTATCCAGCTTCTGACGGTGGCCATTCCGCCGTTGGAACGCATGGCGAAAGACGGCGAAGCCGGCCGTAAAAAGCTGGGCCAGATTACCCGTTTTGTCACGGTTGGCCTCGGCCTTCTGCTCGGTGTGGCGTATTACTTTATGGTAAAGAATAAGTATAACGCGCTGGTGCCCGAAGTCAAAAGCGGTTTTGGGCTGTGGTTCGGGGCTATCGTCATCATTCTCTGCTTTACGGCCGGCGCGTCCCTGATGATGTGGCTGGGTGAGCAGGTGAACGAAAAGGGCATAGGCAACGGCATTTCTATCCTGCTGTTTGCCGGTATCCTGTCCCGGATTCCCTCCGGCGCCACATATCTGTGGCAGCTCTTCTATGAAGCGGGAATCAAACAGGTGCAGACGGGCAGCAGCGAAGGCATCAAGTATATCGTACTGGTGCCGATCATCCTGCTTTTGTTCTTGGCGGTTATCGGCTTTATCGTCTTTATGACCGACGCCGAACGCCGTATTCCGGTTCAGTACGCGAAGCGTGTGGTGGGACGTAAAATGTATGGCGGCCAGAACACCTACATTCCGATCAAGGTCAACATGTCCGGCGTTATGCCGATCATCCTGGCCTCGTCGATCGTCTCCCTGCCGTCCATTATCATGAGCTTCACCGGCGAACCGAAAGAGGGCTTCTGGGCAGGCGTGGCCAATATCTTTAAACAGTCTAGCCCGGTGTATCTGATCCTGTTGTTCCTGCTCATCATCGGTTTTGCCTTCTTCTATGTGACCATTCAGTATAATCCGCTGGAGATGTCCAATAATCTCCGCAAAAACTCGGGCGCGATTCCGGGATACCGTCCCGGCAAGCCTACGGTGGATTATATTAAACGGGTGTTGTCGAAGGTGACGCTGATCGGCTCTTTGTTCCTGGGCGTTATCGCAGTCTTCCCCGGCGTGTTCGGAGCCATTTCCGGCATTTACGGGCTGACGCTCGGTGGCACTTCCATCATGATCGTGGTGGGTGTGGCGCTGGAAACAACGCAGCAGATCGAGAGCCAGATGATGATGCGGCATTACAAAGGTTTCCTGGAGTAATCCCGGTTTCGTCTGAAGAGCCATCGTAAACAGGTGCCGGGAGAACGCCGCCAGGGCGTTCTCCCGGACTGAGGATGAAAAGGAGGAATTGTTCGGTGAAACTTATACTCCTCGGCGCCCCGGGCGCCGGAAAAGGCACGCAGGCGGAAGTCATCAGCGAACACCTGCATATTCCCACTATCTCCACGGGTAATATTATCCGTGAAGCGCTGAAAAGCGGCACGGAGATGGGGCTGAAGGCCAAGGAATTTATTGAGTCCGGCAAGCTGGTTCCAGATGACGTCGTCATCGGCATCATTCAGGAGCGGCTGGCGCAGGACGATTGCCAAAACGGCTTTATTCTGGACGGCTTTCCCCGCACCATCCCGCAGGCCGAGGCGCTTGACCGTATGGGCGTTGTCATCGATCGCGTAATCGATATCGAGGTGGACGACGATGTTATTGCCCAGCGTGTATCGGGCCGCCGTGTCTGCCAGAAATGCGGCGCATCCTACCATATCGATTATAAAAAGTCGGAAGTGGAAGGGATTTGCGACCGTTGCGGCGACACCCTTGTTCAGCGCAAGGATGACCATCCGGATACGGTAAAAGAGCGTCTACAGGTCTATCATGAGCAAACAGAGCCTCTTAAGAACTACTATGCCCAGCAGGGTAAGCTGTTCATTGTCGAAGGACAGGAAGAAGTCGCGGATACTACCCGGCTGACCCTGGCCGCCGTCGAGGCGTAATCCATGATAGCCATTAAGAACAGCCGGGAGCTGGCCGTAATGAAAGAGGCCTGTGTTCTCTCGGCCAGAGCGCTTAAACTGGCAGGCGAAGCGGTCGAACCGGGCGTAACGACGGAGGAGATCGACCACCTGGTCCGCCGCTTTATCGAGGGTCAGGGCGCCAAGCCCTCGTTCCTCGGCTACGGCGGGTTCCCAGGCAGCGCCTGCATATCGATCAATGAGACGGTTATCCACGGCATACCCGATAAACGCAAAATCAAGGCGGGCGATATCGTCAGCATTGATGTGGGAGCGTACTTGAACGGATTTCACGGCGACAACGCCGCCACCTTTGCCGCCGGGGACGTGTCCAAAGAGGCCCAGGCCTTAATGGATGCCACCCGGGAAAGCCTTTACGAAGGCATTCGGGCGGCAGTGGCCGGCCATCGCATCGGCGACATCGGCGCCGCCGTTCAGCGGTATGTCGAGGTGCGTGGTTACTCGGTTGTACGGCAGTTTGTCGGCCACGGAGTAGGCACGGACCTGCACGAAGATCCCAGCGTACCCAATTTCGGTACACCCGGCCGCGGTCCGCGGTTGTTGCCGGGCATGACCCTGGCGATCGAACCGATGATCAACGCGGGTACTGAAGATGTGCGTATCCTCAAGGACGGTTGGACAACGGTTACCAAGGACGGCCGCCTGTCGGCTCATTTTGAGCATACGGTTGCCATCACTCCCGATGGCCCCGTCATTCTGACGCTTCCGTAAGGAGGGGGAACCGATGCTGCAAACAGGCTGTGTGGTGATTTCCGCCGCCGGCAAAGACCGGGACGCCCTCATGGCGGTTGTCCGGCAGGAGCACGGAGGCGTTTGGGTTGTGGACGGACGGCACCGCCGGATCGAACGCCCCAAGCGCAAGAATCCGCGCCATCTGCGGCCGACCCCTTATCGGGTGGAGGAAACGTCAATGGCCACCAATCGTGAACTGCGTCGCGCTCTCGCCGCCTGTCGGCAGGCGGGGGAGCCTACAGAGGAGTGACCGCCGCAGGCGGCACCAATCATTGATGGAGGTTATCAAATGTCCAAAGCGGATGTTATCGAATTGGAAGGTACCGTAGTGGAGGCTCTGCCCAATGCCACTTTTCAGGTAGAGCTGGCAAACGGCCATCAGATCCTGGCGCACATTTCCGGGAAGCTGCGGATGAATTATATCCGTATTCTGCCCGGCGACAAGGTCACGGTGGAAATGTCCCCGTATGACCTGACCAAGGGCCGGATCACCTGGCGAACGAAATAAACGCGGTCCGCCGTGGCAGGCGGATCCCCTGTATTTTAAAGCCGCGCACAGCGCAAGGAGGGACCTTATGAAAGTCAGACCTTCTGTTAAGAAAATCTGCGAAAAGTGCAAAATCATCAAACGCAAAGGCCGCGTGATGGTTATCTGCGAAAACCCCAAACACAAGCAACGCCAGGGTTAATGCCGGCGGCTGCTCACTTTTGTGCCGCAACCGGCACAGCCAGAAAGGAAGGATAAATTATGGCGCGTATAGCTGGTGTTGACCTGCCAAGAGATAAACGTGTTGAAATCGGCCTGACCTATATTTTCGGACTGGGCCGCAAGTCCGCCACCGATATTCTCGCCGCCACGGGCGTCAATCCCGATACCCGTGTGCGCGACCTGACGGAGGAGGAAGTCTCCAAACTGCGTGAGTACATCGACCGTAATTACACGGTGGAAGGCGACCTGCGCCGCGACGTCGCGTTTGATATCAAACGCCTGATCGAAATCGGCAGCTACCGCGGCCTCCGCCATCGCAAGGGCCTGCCGGTGCGCGGACAGCGCTCCAAGACCAATGCGCGTACCCGCAAAGGACCGAAGAAGACGATTGCCAACAAGAAGAAGTAAGCAGGAGGGATAAGAATGGCTGCTGCAAAAACAACCGGGCGCAAGGGTGCGACAACCCGCCGCCGCAGAGAACGCAAGAATATCGAGCGTGGTTCCGCGCATATCCAGGCCACGTTTAACAATACCATTGTCACCATTACCGACACGCAGGGCAATGCTCTGTCCTGGGCGAGCGCCGGTGAACTGGGCTTCCGCGGTTCGCGGAAATCCACTCCGTTTGCCGCGCAGACCGCTGCCGAAACCGCGGCGAAAGCGGCGATGGAACATGGTCTGAAGAGCGTGGATGTCTATGTCAAGGGTCCCGGATCCGGCCGTGAAGCCGCGATTCGCGCCCTGCAAGCCGCCGGACTTGAGGTCAGCCTGATTAAAGACGTGACCCCGGTTCCCCACAACGGATGCCGTCCTCCCAAGAGAAGACGCGTGTAATTCAGGAGGTGTAACACATGGCAAGATATACCGGTGCGGTGTGCAGACTTTGCCGCCGCGAAGGACAAAAACTGTTTTTGAAAGGCGACCGCTGCTACAGCAGCAAGTGCTCGGTCGCGAAACGGGCTTACGCTCCCGGACAGCATGGGCAGGCCCGCAATCGTAAAGCCTCCGAATACGGCAAACAGCTGCGCACCAAGCAGCATGCCCGCCGCTTTTACGGCGTGCTGGAAGGCCAGTTCCGTCACTATTTTGAAATGGCGGAGAAAATGCCGGGCGTAACCGGCGAAAACCTGCTGCGTATCCTGGAATCCCGTCTGGACAACGTGGTGTATCGTCTGGGCTTTGCCGATTCCCGCGCGCAGGCCCGTCAGCTGGTGCTGCATGGCCACTTCCGCGTGAATGGCCGCAAGGTGACGATTCCCTCGTTCCTGACGAAAGTGGGCCAGACCATTACGGTTAAGGACGGCAGCCGTCAGCTGGGTCTGATCAAGGATATTGTTGAGAAAAACAGCGGACGCACGGTTCCGAAGTGGCTGGAAGTCAATCGCGAAGCCATGGAAGCCAAGATCGTGGCGGTACCCGAGCGTGAGGATATTGATCTGCCGATCGAAGAAACCCTTATCGTCGAGTTGTACTCCAAATAAACCAAAAGGAGCCTTGCGGCTCTTTTTGACCGAAAGCATGACTGTGAAGGCCCGCCTCCGCTTGTGCGGCGGCGGATCCCCTTCTGATTTTATAAGGAGGGTTTTGCATGATTGAGATTGAAAAGCCCCGCATCGAAGCGCTCGACCTGGCCGAAAACGGCACCTACGGCAAATTCGTCGTGGAGCCTCTGGAGCGCGGCTACGGCACCACGCTTGGCAACAGCCTGCGCCGTGTCCTGCTGTCCTCCCTGCCCGGCGTCGCGGTAACCTCCATTAAGATCGACGGTGTCCTGCATGAATTCTCCACTGTGGAGGGTGTCAAAGAGGACGTAACCGAGATTGTTCTCAACATCAAGGGACTGGTCGTTAAGATCAACGGCGATGGTCCCAAGGTGGTATATATTGAGGCGGAAGGACCGGGAGAGGTCACGGCCGGCTCGATTAAATGCGACAGTGAAGTGGAAATCCTGGAGCCCGATATGCACATTGCGACGTTGGGCGAAGGCGCGAAGCTGTTTATGGAAATTACCCTGGATAAAGGCCGCGGATACGTGCCGGCCGAGCGTAACAAGCAAATGATGGCGCCGGTAATCGGTGTGATCCCGGTGGATTCCATTTATACGCCGGTCATCAAGGTCAACTACACGGTGGAAAACACCCGTGTAGGACAGATTACCGACTACGATAAACTGACGCTGGAGCTCTGGACCAACGGAACGATTTCCGCGCAGGAAGCGGTGTCGCTGGCGGCTAAAGTGCTGACCGAACACCTGAACCTGTTTGTGGATTTGTCCGGCGAAGCCTATACCGGGGATTCCATTATGGTAGAAAAGGACGACAAGGGCAAAGAAAAGGTTCTCGAGATGACGATTGAGGAACTGGATTTGTCGGTGCGGTCGTTCAACTGCCTCAAGCGGGCGGGTATCAACACGGTGGAGGACCTCATCAGCAAGAGCGAAGAGGATATGATGAAAGTCCGCAACCTGGGCCGCAAATCGCTGGAGGAAGTGATCAACAAGCTGGCGTCTTTGGGCTTTAGCTTGTACGAAGAAGAAGACTGATTCTTTTATCCGTACGGCAAAAGCCGTGCGCATTTAGGACAAAGGAGTGAATTCAAATGCCTGGAACCAGAAAACTCGGCCGTCCCACCGCCTCGCGTATGGCGATGCTGAGAGCGATGGTTACCTTCCTGCTTGAGAAGGGCCGCATTGAAACCACCGTCACCCGCGCCAAAGAGGTGCGTTCCATGACGGAAAAAATGATTACCATTGCCAAAAATCCGACTCTGGCGAACAAACGGCTGGTTTATGCGTTCGTTACCAAAGAAGGCGTGGCCAAAAAGCTGTTTGATGAAATCGCGCCGCAGTATGAGAGCCGCAACGGCGGTTATACGCGCATTATAAAGATCGGGGCCCGCCGCGGTGACGCCGCGGAAATGTTGTTTTCCACTCAAAAAACAACTGTAGTACTTATTGTGAAGAATCTGATGACCC
>URYP01000095.1 GCA_900552115.1 uncultured Oscillospiraceae bacterium
CCCCTGCTGAAAGGAGGGGCCGGCGGCTCTGTCGTTCGGGTATCGGTCGTTAAAAGCCGGTGATCTTCTTTGTGGCATACTGCAGGATCAGCAGCGCGTCCGCGGATGTCACGCCGTCCTTGCCGTTCACATCGGCGGCACGTTTTTGCCGATCGGTCAGGGTGATTTTCTGTGTGGCAGCCTGCAGGGCCATGAGCGCGTCTTCCGCCGCCACCTCGCCGTCGCCGTTGATATCGCCCTGCTTGACAGCGTCAGAATCGAGAATCAGAATATCCCCGATTGTCATGGTAAAGCTGCCGGGGTACTGGTTCAGGCTGTCGATATACATGCGGAAACGGTCGAGCCGCGACCAGTCGATCTCACCGTCTCCCGTCTCAAAATAACCGGTTGCCGTATCCGCAATGGGGAAATAGAGCAGGTTTTCCCCTTTGTGCAGTGCCAATTTCATGCCGGCTATATCATAGGCAATATCGTTCTTTTGCCCATTGATATCGGGGGAGCCAAACCGCAGCTTGCCGGTGGCAAAAGCGGCCCCGTCCTCCGTGACACTGTCATTGGTCAACGTCACGGTCATCAGGATATACAGGCGGCTCAAATCCCTGCCGCGCAGGTTGATAGGCTCCTCGGCCATTATCGTATCGCTGCCCAGAACGCTCTTGTTGGCGGTATAGGTTTTGCCGCTGGCCGGGAAGCGCCCGATCGTTTCGCCCAGGTAGCGCCGCTCCAACCTCTGCCTTGCCTGCAGCAGTGTGGCCAGCGCGCCGTCCACCGCCGACTGCAATGCTTTTTTATCCGCCGCGACGGCCCGCGCCGCCTCCAGCGCCTCCCGATAGGCCTCCAGCGAAGCGGGGGTATACACCTCTTGTGTGATCGGATAGGCGATGGCCTCCTTCAGCGCCGTTTTGTCCGCCGGCGGAGGAGCGGTAGTTTCTCCCTCGGCTTCACATTCCATCAGTTCAAAGCCCTCGCCGGAGGACGCTGTCATTTGCAGCCGCAGGTAACGGCCGGCAGCGTCCAATGCCACCTTTTCGCTGCCGCCGGAGCCTTTAGCGGTCGTATAGGCATCGTTCCAGCTGTATTTGTCACCGGAAACCTGGACGGTATACGCCGCCGCATACGGCTCGCCCCATACCAGCGTCAGGCCGGACAGCTTATACTCCTCGCCCAGATCGATTACAAGGCTGCTTACCGCCTCACGTCCCGAGCGCCAGGAGGTGGCGTGGTCGCCGTCCAGCGCCTTATCGGCGGAATGGGCCTCATCCGCCTGCGACGTTGCCGTGACCGGACGGTATCTGGCAATATTCCCATCCTTGGAGGGGGACTGTCCGTACACCTCGAATTCGTAGAGCGAATACCCCCATTTGCTGCCGTTCACCACAACCCGCTCGCTTCCCAGCATGCGGACATAGCGACCGGCGCCCTTTACAGGCACGGTTTCGCTGCCGCCCTTGCCGTTGTCCGTTTCGTAGATATCGGTCCATGGCCCCGCCGGATCGTCGGCAACCTGCAGCTTATACGCCTTTGCGTAAGCCGCCTCCCATTCCAGGACCACGGCCGTCAGGCTGTAGGCCTGCCCCAGGTCCACATAAATCCAGGAATTATCGAATTGTCCTGACGACCAGCGTGACGAGTAGTTTCCGTCCACGGCCTGGTCCGCCGTGCGGGTCGGATCATCGATTGAGGACGCGACCGCCGGTTTACCCAGGGCCAGGTTGCCGGCCGCCTCGTCCACATCATCCAGATGCATCACGATGGTGGTACTTTCCCCCGCTGTCAGGGTCACATCGCGGGCGATCCGTCCCAGCGACGAGTGGCGTACCGGCGCGGCGGTGTCCATTTTCACAATGCCCTGCCGCTCGATCACCGTCAGGGTCTGGTCGATATCCGACCGGACGGTAGCGGTTACGATTTTGGCCTGTCTATCCCACGACAGGTTTTCAATGGTGGTCTGGTTCCGTCCCTTGACGCCGCTGACAGAGCCGGTGTCCAGTCCGTCGACCAGCGCCGGTAGGAATTCCAGCATGCCGGCGTCTGAACTGATCAGCATTTCCATCATGATGGCGGGCAAGGTGTTGCAGGTATCGGTGCAGAAGGTCTTGTGCCCGCCGTCGTGCGAGCTGATAAGACCGTCATAATAGAAATCCTCGGTGGTGATCTGGCGCAGGCGATAGGCCAGCGACGAGGCGTTTTTCAGGTTGGCCGCAATCAGCGCATCATGGATGACACCGTGCCCCTGCAGGCCGGTATAATGCGCGTCCCGTTTTTTCAGTGCCACCAGCGCCGCGTCGTACAGGTCCTCGTCCGCCTCGGGCGTGATCTCCCGGTAAGGCCACACCCCCACCAGATGGCTGGAGTGACGGTGGCCGTAGTTGTCCTCCAGTCCCTCCCAAGCCCATTCCTTCAGGGCGCCGTCGTCGTTAACCATATAGGAGGGAAACTGGTCGAGCATGGCGCTCCAGCGTTCAACGCCCTCTCCTCGCCCCTGTTCGGTTCCCAAAATCCCGCAGATATTAATCAGGGTGGACAGGGCGAAGCGGGCGCTGGAAATATCGAAGGTGGAGTTGTTGACCAGCGACAGGTTCAAGTTGGCCGGCTTGTTTTCGGGAGAGATGGAGCCGGCAAAGATATACTGGCCGTTTTTGTCCTTTTCGGTAAGAAAGTCCTCATAAAAATCACCCATCTGCCGCAGAAGCGGATAGAGGCGGTTTTCAAGGAAGCCCTTATCGCCGGTAACCTGGTAATACTCCCAGAACGGATACAGCAGCCAGGCTTCTTCGCCGGTGACATATTGATAAGGATAATCATAATTTAGAGACGAGATCAGCCCTGACTGCCCGCCCGGCGTGTTGCCGGCCGCGAGCAGCCCCCGGCAGCCGAGCAGCTTGCGCGCGTTGGTCTTAAAATCCTCTTCCCACGCCTCGTTCAAATGGAAGTATCCCTCCATTACCTCCGGCATATCGCCGATCACCCCGCCGGCCATTTGTAAATTCAGGTTGGCGTCGAGATGATAAAATCCGCCCCAGCCGGCGTTGGTGTCGCCGGCCCAAATGCCGCCCAGGTCGGCGACCGATTTTTCATAACCGGAGCATAGAAAATAGTACCGCCCGGCGTCAAACAGCCGCTCGTAAAGGGCTTTTACCGGCTGCCCGGCGGCCTTTTGCCTGGCCAGCAGTTCCTCGTTGGAGAGGGCGCGCTCCTGCGGACTGGCGTTGTAGTCCAACGACACACGATTATAGATAGCGGTATGCGTGTCTTTCTGGCCCTGCAGCAGCGTGTCATAATCCGCAGACACGGAGAATAAACGCTTTTGTATGGCCTCTTTGTCCCACGCGGCGCCGGAATCGCTGCGATACTTTTCTGTCTGGGTAAGCAGCAGCACTTCGTCGGCCCCTTCAATTTTAAGGACATCCCCCTCCATTTGCAGGCGGCCGCCTTTGGCCTCGACGCGGGTGACCCCTTCGTATCCGGCGTCGCCGGTACCCGGGCCGTATTTGGCGCGGAAATTAAGAATTTGGGTGGTGTTGTTCTGCGAGTAGGTCATGCCGCCGAACATCTTCATTTCCGGATCGATTCCCAACACGATGGAACAGGTCAGTTTGCCTTGGGTGGGAGCGGAAAGCTGCTGCACCACCACATTATCCCGACGGGAAACAAAGCTTGAACGCGTCCAGTCGCCGCGGTTGTCGCTCCAATTCACTTTGATCTCGCCGGTAGTGAAGTCACAGACGCGGGAATAACCGGTCACCTCGCCGTCCTCGGGAATGGTGATCTGCATTTTATACCCGGGGTGGCGGTTCCCGTCGCCGCCGTCTTTCCAGCCGTGCGCCTCGAACGCGAGATCGTTCGCGGTCTTGAAATCGCCGGACGCGCAGGCGTTTTTGATATCCTGCAGCATCTTGCCGCTCACCTCGTTGAAAGTACGGGTGGGCGTATTGACGTTGGCCGCCTTGTTAAATCCGCGGTCGTTATAAACCACGGTATCGTCCAGCGGATTGCCGAACACGATGATGCCCATCTTACCGTTGCCGGACATAAAGCCGTTGGCCCAGTCCGCATAATCCGTGGGATACGTATAAGATAACCCTTGTCTTGGCCGCACAGTCCCCGCCTCCTTTGTTTGCCCGGAACCGGCCGCCGCCATCCCGGGCCATCCGCCGGCCAGCAGGCATCCTGCCGACAGCACCGCAGCTGTTTTCCGCCATGTCTTCCTCATAACACGCACTCCTCTCTTCCTCTGGGACGGATAATCCCTACAAGGATGTCACGCTATTCAGCATTGGGAATCCGCTTTTTCTTTTGGCAACCCAAGTATAGCACGGCTTTTGCCGCAATGATAGCACGATCTTGTATTCTTATAGCATTATACTGTTAAACAGTTTTTTTGGCCTTAAAGCATATCTTTGCACCGTCGGCATTCGACCTCGGCGTCGTAATCCCCAAGATAAGACACATCCAAAAATACAATGTAGTTAGTATATACATATATTTCCAGCGCTTATTCAACCAGCCCGTCTTTCATGCTGTCAGCAAACCGGTAGCGAGCCCACCATCATGTTAATTTTTGTCTTAATATCTATCGCTTAATGGCTAGAAAATCGAGGATATTGTGCTTATAATTAAAAAGACAGCTTTGTTATAAAATTGATTTGGGAGGCAACAAAAAAGGGACCGATCATAAAGGAGGATTCACTATGTTTCGCCTATGGAAAAAAGGAGTGAGCGTATTGGCAACAGCGGCCATGCTGGCCACAGGAATCGGGGCTGCTCCAGCCGATTCCGCGCCGTCGGGAACGGAAAGCGTCCCGCGCAACATTGCCCTGCGCCGGGCAGTCTACCAGTCCAGCGCGTATAATTATGAGGACACAGGCCATCTGATTACCGACGGCATTGTGACACAGGGTAATTTACGGGCGCCCGTTATTAAAGATCAATATGGAGACAGCCCGTCGGCGGAGCAGCCGGCCTGCGCGTTTGACGGAAACACATCCACCAAATGGCTGACCTTTAACGGCGCCGCCTGGCTCCAGATTTCTTTCCCGGCCGATAGAAAGCCGACGGCAGCCAAATATACCATTACCTCCGCCAACGACGGACCGACGCGGGATCCCAAAAGCTGGACCGTACAGGGTTCCAACGACGGGGAAACCTTTGTCGATCTCGACAAACAGGAAAACCAGACTTTTTCGGATCGTTTCCAGACGAAAAGCTATACCATCGCCCAGCCGGGCGCCTATCAGTATTACCGCCTGAACATTACGGAAAACAACGGCGATGTCGGCACGGACGGCAATGTGGGCACCCCTCGCATTCAGCTGTCCGAATGGGACCTGCTTGACGGGGACGGCAACACATTGGTACGCGGCCAGAATGATCAGAATGCCTCCTTTGACAGCGTGTGGCGCAGCAAGGGCGGCCAGGAAGAATGGGTATATATCGACCTGGGCGCTGCCAGTGAGTTCGACCAGGTGAATTTGACCTGGAACTCCGGCAGCTTTGCCACCGATTATGCCATTCAGGTATCGGACGACGCCAAAGAGTGGACTACGGTTTACAGCACCGACAAAGGACAGGGCGGCCAGGAAACCTGTAAATTCACCAAAACCACCGCTTCTTATGTGCGGCTGCTCTGCCAAAAAGCAGCTTCTGACTTATACGCCCTGAGCGAAATGGAAGTTATCGGCACCAACGACCTGCACTACAGCGTCGGCGACATGCCGGCCGCGGAAGCCGACGGCACGCAGAAACTGACCGGCGGCAACTGGACGGTCCAGCGCGCCTCCGAAGTAAAAGCCACCGGTGCGCAGCTTTCCGCCGCCTACGACGACCAGAGCTGGCTGCCGGCTACGGTTCCCGGCACGGTGCTCACCTCTTACCTGAATGCCGGCGCGATTCCCGACCCGAACATCGCGGACCAGCAGCTTCTCATTTCGGACAGCTTTTTTACCGCTGATTTCTGGTACCGCAACCATTTTGTAATTCCGGAATCCCAGAAAGGCAAACGTACCTGGTTGAATTTTGACGCCATCAACTGGAAAGCCGACGTGTATTTTAATGGAGAGAACATAGGGAAAATCGAAGGCGCGTTTATCCGCGGTAAATTCGATGTAACCGAGCTGGTCAATTACGGCGGAGAAAACTATCTCGCCGTGTATATCCATAAAAACGACACGCCCGGCGCCGTCACCGTACAGGATAAGAATAACGCCGGAAAGAACGGCGGCGTTTTGGGCGCCGACAATCCCACCATCCACGCCAGCATCGGCTGGGACTGGGTGCCGACCATCCGGGGTCGGAATATTGGCATCTATGAAGACGTGTATGTCAGCTATTCCGATGACGTGACCCTGAGCGACCCCTGGACGATCACCGACCTCGACGTGGAGCACAAGGATTTTTCCAAGGCCGACGTTACCCTGAACACCCGCATCTGCAATCCTTCGGATAAAGCGGTAACCGCCGTGGTGCGCGGCACTATCACCCCTGGTGATATTCCCTTTGAGAGCAAGCCGCTCACACTGGCCGCAGGCGAAACCAAAGAAATTACTGTGGACACCGTCGTCATCCAGGATCCGGAGCTGTGGTGGCCCAACACCTATGGCGACCAATTCCTGTATACCGCGCAAATGGAAGCCGTTGTGAACGGCGCTGCATCCGACAGCCGTTCCTTCAAATTCGGTGTGCGGGAGTTTACCTATAAAACCGACAAGCCCATGACGATCTACTGCAACGGCACCCGCATTGTCTGCCGGGGCGGCAACTGGGGTATGGACGATTCCAACCTGGCGGCTACCCTCGAGGAATACGACATTAAAATCCGCATGCATGCCGAAGCCAATCTTACCATGATCCGCAACTGGGTCGGCATGACCAACCATCAGGCGTTCTACGATGCCTGCGACAAGTACGGCATTCTGATTTGGGATGATTTCTGGCTGGCCAATCCCGGCGACGGCCCGAACCCCAACGATGAGGACATGTTCATGGATAACGCGCGGGATAAAATCCTGCGCAACCGGTCGCATGCCTCCCTGGCGCTTTACTGCGGCCGCAACGAGGGCAATCCTCCCGCCACACTGGACGCCAACCTGCGCAAGGAAACCACTAATCTGGATGGATCGCGGCATTATATCTCCCACTCCGCCGCCGACACGGTAAGCGGCTTCGGCCCCTACAGCGTGCAGAATCCCAAATGGTATTTCCAGAATACGGCCGAAACGCTCCACAGCGAACGGGGCATGCCCAATATCCCTTCGTATGAAAGCCTGATGGCCATGCTGACCGAAGAACATGCCTGGCCCATCGACGACGTATGGGGTATGCACGACTTTACCGGCGGCAGCGCCCAGAACGGCAACTCGTTCTTAAACTTTATGAAGAGCCACTACGGCGAATTCGACAGCCTGGAGGATTTTGCCCGCATTGCCCAAATGGTTAACTATGAAAACCACAAGGCCATGTTTGAGGCCATGTATCCAAATGGCAGCAACGGCTTGCTGATGTGGATGAGCCAGTCGGCTTGGCCGTCGATGGTTTGGCAGACCTACGACTACTATTACGATACCAACGCGGGCTATTTCGGCATCAAAGCCGGCAACCAGCCTATCAACGCGATTTACAATCCTGTCACCAACCAGGTCGTCCTGGTCAATGCCACGCCGCAGGATGAGAAGGGCTTGGTGACAACGCTCAAGGTTTACAATGACAGCGGCAAGCTGATCCACGAAAGCAGCAGCACAAACGATATCGGTTCGGACAAAACCCTGCAGCTGATGAAAGCGCCGGCCGTGTCCGTGTCCGGTTCCACCCCTCTCCAGTACATCCGTACGACGGTTTGTGACGCGCAGGGGAACGAACTGGCCAGCAACTTTACCTGGACCAACCGAAGCGATTATCTCAACTACAAGGCGATGACCAAACTCGATAAGGTGACTCTCAAATCCACCAAGGCTGTTCTCACGCAGGAAGGAAGCACTTGCCGCTACAGCGTAACCCTGACCAACGACAGCGATACCCCGGCCCTGATGATCCGGCTGAAAACCATGAACGACAAGGGCGAGCGTGTGCTCCCGGTGTATTATGACGACAATTACATCTCCCTGATGCCGGGCGAAAGCCAGACACTGTCGTTTGAATTTGACCAGAAATACCTGAATGGCGGCAAGCCGGCCATGAGCGTTGAAGGTTGGAATATCACCGAAGCGGCGGTGGAAAGCGAAGCTCCCACAGTCGTTATGCTCGGCGATGTGGATGGTAACGGCGAAATTGATGCAACGGACGCCCTGATGGCTTTGCAGGCCGCCACCAGCAAAATTATCCTTGACGACCGCCAGACCAAGGCCGCGGATGTGGATGGCAAGGATGGCATCACCGCGACGGACGCTCTGTTGATTTTGCAAAAGGCCACCAAAAAAATCAACGAATTT
>URYP01000096.1 GCA_900552115.1 uncultured Oscillospiraceae bacterium
CGCCGGATGGTGTTTGAAAGCGACATGCCCATTACCGCTTCGTATATCAAGGTGGCTAAAGGGGAAACGCTTAAGGATACCATCCGGGTGATCAGCGGATATGCCGATGTGATCGCCATGCGGCATCCGCTCGCGGGATCCGCCGCCGCCGCCGCGCAGTATTCCCGCGTGCCGGTTATCAACGCCGGGGATGGGGGACATCTGCATCCGACGCAGACTCTGGCTGATCTGGCGACGTTGCAGCAGGAAAAGGGCACGCTGAGCGGCCTTGTGGTCGGTATTTGCGGCGATCTGAAAAACGGCCGCACCGTCCACTCCTTGATTCGCTCCCTAATTCGTTTTCCAAACAACACCTTTGTACTGATTTCTACACCGCATTTGCGTATACCGGCCTATATCCGGGAAACGCTGGCGGCGGCAGGCTGTCCCTTTACGGAGGTGGATAGTTTGGCCGAGGCCATGCCTGAGTTGGACGTGCTGTATATGACCCGAATCCAGCGCGAACGGTTTGTGTCGCAGACAGATTACGAGAGACAGGCCGGCATCTATGTGCTGGACGGCCCGAAAATGGCCCTGGCCAAACCGGATCTGGCCGTGCTGCATCCACTTCCGCGGGTGGATGAAATCGCTCAGGAAGTCGACGGGGATGACCGTGCCAAATATTTTAAACAGACGGAATATGGGCTCTATGCCCGTATGGCTCTGATTATGAAACTCGCGGAGCTTCCGCGGGACAACCCTCCGCTGGCCCTGACCGGCGATGAGCGTCTGTGTGCGAACGAGCACTGTATCACCCGCAGCGAAACATACCTGCCCCGCCGGTTCCGTCCGATAGGAGAGGAGTTGCTGGAGTGTGTCTACTGTGACGAACGCTTTTTCCCCCGATAAGCGCATTCTTTTAATTGACGGATCCCCCCACCGCAACGGGTATACCTCCCGGCTGATCCGGGCATTCCGGGGGTTCTGCCCGCCCGGCGGCGTCTGGGACGTGTGGCGGTGCTACGATTATCCGGTGGTTCCCTGTGACGACTGCGGATACTGTCATCTTCACGACGGCTGCTCCAAGCCGGATTTGGAAACGTTTTACCGGCTGCTGGAGGCGGCGGATATCCTGGTGATCGCCACGCCGGTACACAATTTGTCTTATTCGTCCCCGCTGAAAACCCTGTTGGACCGCACTCAGCGGTATTGGGCGGCGCGGTTTGTGCGGGGGAAAAAACCGCCGATTGCCAGGCATAAGCAGGCGGTTCTGCTCACCATGGCGGAGGCCGACGAAAATGGCGGCGAGATGGTGGAAAGGCAGCTGCGCCCCACACTCACCGTGCTCAACGCGGTACTGGCGGCCAGTGTGCACGCTCTCAGCGGCGACGAACCGGCGGTCTGGAAAGGGGCGGTGGAAAAGGCTGCTGAAGAATTGGCACCGCGCGAAGCGGAGAGTACATAAAATGGAAAAGTGTCGGCAAATAGACGGAAAATACTTGAAATTAGTAAATATTGCGGTATAATGAAAATCAGCATACCCAGAAATTGTCACTATTTTTAGGAGGGTTCGGCATGAAAGCGAAACGAATCGGTTCGCTGCTGATGGCAGCGGCCATGCTTACGGCGGCGGCTTCCGGTTGCGCGGCGGGAAGCAAAGTGGAAAAAGTATTGAAAATCGGCGGCATTGGCCCCACCACCGGCAACAACGCCCAATACGGCGAGGCGGTGCGGAACGGCGCCCAAATCGCGGTGGATGAAATCAACAAGGCCGGCGGTATTGCCGGTATGCAGATCGAATTTAAATTCTCCGACGATGAGAGCGACAATGAAAAAGCGGTCAATGCTTACAATACCCTGAAGGATTGGGGCATGAACCTGCTGATGGGCACGGTTACCAGCAACCCCTGTATCGCGGTGGCGGAAAAGACCAAAGAGGACAATATGTTCCAGCTCACCCCGTCCGGTACAGCGGCGGACTGCGTCAAATACGACAATGCATTCCGCGTCTGCTTCTCCGACCCCAACCAGGGCAAACAGGCGGCTAAGTACATTGCCGATCACAAACTGGCCACCAAAATCGCGGTGAT
Source organism: uncultured Oscillospiraceae bacterium (assembly GCA_900552115.1). Taxonomy (GTDB): domain Bacteria; phylum Bacillota; class Clostridia; order Oscillospirales; family Acutalibacteraceae; genus UMGS1474. The sequence continues at coordinate 2,070 of URYP01000096.1, forward strand.
TTATGACAGCTCCGATCCGTATTCGACCGGTATCTTTGAAAACTTCAATTCAGAGTCAAAGAACGTCGGACTGAATATTGTGGAAACCCAGGCGTTTACCAAGGATAATAAGACCGATTTCTCGGTGCAGCTCCAGAAAGCCAAGGATTCCGGCGCGGACATGATTTTCCTGCCCATCTATTATTCCGAGGCTTCCCAGATCCTGAAACAGGCCAAATCGATCTCCGGCTTTACGCCCAAATATTTTGGCTGTGACGGCATGGACGGTATCCTGGGCATGGAGAATTTTGATGCCAGCCTGGCGCAGAACCTGATGTTTATGACGCCATTCGATGCCAATGCGTCCGACGACAAGACCCAGAATTTTGTCAGCAGCTATAAAGCTCAGTATAACGGCGGTACCCCCAACCAGTTTGCCGCCGACGCCTACGATGCCATTTACATCATCAAGGCCGCCTGCGAAAAAGCCGGCCTGAAAGATGGCATGAGCAACTCCGATTTGTGCGATGCCATGAAAAAGGCTATGACCGAGATCAAAGTGACCGGCGTTACCGGTACGGATATGGTCTGGTCGGCAGACGGCGAGCCCAACAAGGAGCCCCGCGTGGTACAGATCAAGGACGGTGCGTACACGTCCGTGGCGTAAGCATGACTTTGATGTAGAAAATGGCTCTGCGGATTTTTCCGCAGAGCCATTTTTTTCTGTAAAGGTACGTACCGTCAAGCGGGTTTTCTGGTTTTGCAGGCTAGAATTCCCGCCTGCGATAGAGGGCCACTGATAGCCAGGCAGACAGGCCGATAAGAACCAGCGCGGCGACCGGCAGGACGGCCAGCCATGCAGGCGTCAGGGCCGTCGCCGCGTTTTCCTGAAGCTGGTTCGACAGGGCTCCGCTGCCGCAGACCAGCAGGATGGTGATCATCATATACCATATCCGGCCTTTCTCCACACCCAGCCAGAAGATCAGGGGGTAGATAAGGGCGATGGAAAGGACGGAGGTCAGGAGGATGGCCGCCAATGCCGGCGCCAATTGTGCGGCTTGCAGTGCCGTGTGACGGATCAGGGATGCCGCCAGCGAGGCCACCGTATACACGGCGCAGCTCGCCGCCATAGCCAATAAAGACAACAGGTATTTACTGAGCACCATCTCCCGGCGGGAATAGGGCATTGTCAGGGCAAAGGAATCCCACTTGCTGCGTTCGTCCAGTCCCATGACGGTGACGGGCAGAATGGCCAGCAGCATGGAGCCGATTATGGCGAAATACAATCCGCTGCTCACGGTGATTACGATCCACAAAAGGGAGATAATCAGGATGTATTTGCACTGACTGCGGATAACATACCAATCTTTCAACAACAGGCCTTTCATGGATGAGAGTCCCCCTTTGTCATATACAGGATTATATCTTCAATGGTGGCCCGCTCGGTCTTCATGGAAGAGGGCAGGCGGCGCCGGTCGGCCAGACAGGTTACGCCGTAGCCGCCTGCCCGCTGTCCCATAATGGCGGCGGGGTCCAACTGCTCCTGTTCGGCTTTGGACAGGTGCAAAAGGCCATACCTTTCCAGCAGCCTGTCTTTTTCCTCACAGAATTTCAGCCGTCCTTTATGGAGAAAAACGATATAGTCGCATACTTTTTCCAGGTCGCTGACAATGTGGGAGGAAATCAACACCGAATGATTCTCCTCACGGGTATATTCCATCAGCAGGTCGAGGATATCGTCCCGGGCGACCGGGTCCAGGCCGCTGGTAGCCTCGTCGAGGATCAGCAGCCGCGGATGGTGGGAGAGAGCGGCGGCAAACGCCAATTTCATTTTCATTCCGCGTGAAAAGGTTTTGAACGGCTTGTTTTCCGGCAGGGAGAAGCGGCGCATGTAACCGGAATAAGCCGCGTCGTCCCAGCGGAGATAGGTTTTGGCTAAAAAATTCCCAATTTGGCGGGCGGTCAAGCCCTCTGGAAAACAGGCTTCGTCCAGGATGACTCCCACGTCCTGCCTGGTGCTGACAAAGTCCTCGCGGTTATCCTTACCCAGCACGTCGATTTCCCCGGCGTCCCGCCGGATTGTATCCAGAATCAACTTAATGGTGGTGCTTTTCCCGGCGCCGTTTTCGCCGATCAACCCCATTATGCAGCCCTGGGGGAGGGCAAAGCTGACGTCCTTTAGGGTAAAGTCCCGATAACCTTTGGTCACATGGCGCAGTTCCAGTGCGTTCATAGGGATTCCTCCTCGGTAATAAGATGCAGCATTTCCATAAGCTCGCCTGGCGAAATGCCGGCGGATGCGGCCAGGCCAGCGGCTTTTTGCAGATAGTCTTCGATTTGCCTCAAGTATTCCTCCCGCAGCATCTCCGTGTTTTTAGCCGCCACAAAACACCCCTTGCCAGCCACGGTGTTGATAAAGCCTTCCCGTTCCAGCTCGTCATAGGCGCGCTTGGTGGTGATGACGCTGATCCGCAAATCCTTGGCCATACCACGGATCGAGGGGAGCGCGTCGCCCTCACTCAGTTCTCCGGACAGGATATGCCCCTTAATCTGGGTGTAAATCTGGTCGTAAATCGGCTGGTTCCCGGTGTTTCGTATAACGATATCGATGTCCATCACCTCCGTGCATACTGTATATTTGCATTATATACAGTATGCACGGATTTGTCAAGTGGAATGATTTCCCTTTCTTATTCTTTTCCCGACATTCTTCGGCAAAGCGGAAAAAGTAGCCGAAAACAAGAAAAGAGTTGTGCAAGAGGGACACATATGGTATAATTATCAACTGAATTCAGGGGTCGGAGGAGTTTTTAGAAGGAGGATCCGGATATGAGTTTCATATCTTATTTAGTGAACGGCATCAGCCTGGGCAGTATCTACGCGCTGATCGCCCTCGGCTATACCATGGTGTATGGTATAGCGAAAATGCTCAACTTTGCACACGGCGACGTCATCATGATCGGCGGCTTTATGGTATATACCGTCGTGAGTACCTGGGGTATGAATCCCTGGCTGGGTATCGCGGCGGCCATCGTCGTGTGTACGTTGCTGGGAATACTGATCGAGCGGGTGGCTTACAAGCCCCTGCGGCAGGCCACGTCGCTGGCGGTGCTGATCACGGCCATCGGCGTCAGCTATTTCCTGCAAAACATAGCGCTGCTGATTTTTGGCGCCAACCCCAAGTCGTTTACGTCGGTAGTCACCATTCCGGATTGGCAGCTTGCCGGTGGACAGCTCACCATTTCGGGCGAAACCATCGTTACAATCAGCCTGTCGCTGGTCATTATGATTGCTCTGATGCTCTTTATCAATAAGACCAAACCCGGCAAGGCGATGAAAGCCGTGTCGGAAGACCGGGGCGCCGCGCAGCTGATGGGCGTTAACGTCAACGGCACCATCACCCTGACGTTTGCCATCGGTTCGGCCCTGGCCGCCATCGCGGGGGTGCTGCTTTGCTCCACCTATCCGCAAATTTCTCCCTATACCGGCGCCATGCCCGGTATCAAGGCCTTTGTCGCGGCGGTGTTCGGCGGCATCGGCTCCATTCCGGGCGCCATGATCGGCGGCGTGCTGCTGGGCGTCATTGAAATACTGGGTAAGGCGTTTATTTCGTCCGAAGTCGCCGACGCCATTGTGTTTGCCGTACTGATCGTGGTGCTGGTGGTCAAGCCCACCGGTATTCTGGGCAAAAAGATCAACGAGAAAGTGTAAAGGGGGATGGGCATGAAACAACATAAGCTCCGGCCGGTGACGCGGAAGAACCTGACAACCTTTGCCATCGTCATAGTGGCGTTCGTCGTGATGCAGGTCCTATCTGTCACGGGTGTAATGTCCAATTCGCTGCAAGGGCAGCTCGTCCCAATCTGCGCCTATATCATTATGGCGGTATCGCTCAATCTGACGGTCGGCGTACTGGGCGAGCTGAGCCTTGGCCATGCCGGTTTCGTCTGTATCGGCGCCTATGCCGGGTCAATTTTTGCCGTCTCGACACAGGACGTACTGACCTCCGCCTGGGTGCGGTTTCCTTTGGCTCTGCTGGTGGGCGGCGTTGTAGCGGCCGTCTTCGGCATTTTGATCGGCCTGCCGGTGCTGCGGTTGAGGGGAGACTATCTGGCCATTGTAACACTGGCGTTCGGTGAAATCATCCGAAATATACTGGGCATTCTGGTAATTGGGAAGGACAGCGCGGGCCTCCATCTGTCGATGGGACAGAGCACGGCCATGGAATTGGAGCCGGGCGGCATAAAAATCATCGACGGCCCTATGGGGATTAAAGGAACGCCGGGGGACGCCGGTTTTATCGTCGGGTTTGTCCTGATACTAATCACTCTGTTTGTCATCACCAGCATGATGGATTCCCGCGCCGGGCGCGCTGTCATGGCGATTCGTGACAATCGCATCGCGGCGGAGTCTATCGGCATCAACATTACCAAATACAAGTTGCTGGTGTTTGCCGTGTCGGCGTTTTTTGCCGGTATAGCGGGCGTGCTGTATGCGCATAATTTTTCATCGCTGCCGCCCTCCAAGTTCGATTATAACCTGTCTATCATGATCTTGGTCATGGTGGTGCTGGGCGGTATGGGCAGCATACGCGGGTCGGTGATCGCGGCGGTGCTGCTGACGGCTCTTCCGGAAATGCTGCGCGGCCTACAGGATTACCGCATGCTTATTTATTCGATTATTCTGATCGCGGCGATGATCCTGAATAACAACGAAAAGGTCAAAACCGCCTTTGAACGGGTAACGGCAAAGTTTAAGCGACAGGCCAAACCGGCCGGGGAGGTGGCGGAGTAATGGCATTGCTCGAGGTAAAGGGACTGGGAATTTCCTTTGGCGGCCTGCGGGCGGTGGATGATTTCAACCTGCAGGTAGAAAAAGGGGAGCTTTACGGCCTGATCGGGCCGAATGGCGCCGGCAAAACCACAGTGTTTAACTTGCTGACCGGCGTTTACAAGCCCACGACCGGGACGTTTTCGCTGGACGGGGAGAACCTTACCGGCAAAGCGCCGGTTGAAATCAATAAGCGGGGCATCGCCCGCACTTTCCAGAACATCCGGTTGTTTAAGGATATGAGCGTGCTGGATAACGTCAAAGCGGGGCTGCACAATCAAAACCGCTACTCTTTCCTGACCGGTGTGCTGCGGTTGCCCGGGTATTTCCGCACGGAAAAAGCTATGAATGATGAGGCGATGGAACTGCTGAAGGTATTCCATCTCGACGGGGAAGCGGACTACCAGGCGGCCAACCTGCCATATGGCAAGCAACGCAAATTGGAGATCGTGCGGGCGCTGGCGACCCATCCCAAGCTGCTTCTGCTGGATGAGCCGGCCGCCGGTATGAATCCCAACGAAACCGCGGAGCTGATGGATACCATCCGTTTTGTTCGGGATTCGTTCGGTATGACGATTCTGCTGATCGAGCACGATATGCGCTTGGTCGCCGGCATCTGCGAGCGGGTGACTGTGCTGAATTTCGGCACCGAACTCACTCATGGCGAAACGGCGGCCGTGCTGAATGACGAGCAGGTCATCACGGCCTATCTGGGAGAATAAGGAGGAAACCTGAATGGCATTGCTCACAGTGGATAATCTGGAAGTGTATTACGGCGTGATCCGGGCGCTGAAAGGGGTTTCCTTTACCGTCAATGAAGGGGAGGTCGTGGCTTTGATCGGCGCCAATGGCGCGGGAAAAACCACGATTCTGCACACGGTGACCGGCCTGCTGCACGCCAAAGCGGGGACGATCGCTTTTGAGGGAGAGGACCTGACACGCACCCCGGCGCATAAAATCGTTTCCATGGGTATGGCGCATGTTCCGGAGGGAAGACGTGTTTTCGCACAGCTTTCCGTATTACAGAATCTGATGATGGGTGCCTACACCAGAAAAGATAAAGAAGAGATCGCTCAGACCTTAGAGACAGTATTTGATCGTTTTCCCCGTTTAAAAGAACGTCAGAACCAGATGGCAGGAACCTTAAGCGGTGGCGAACAGCAGATGCTTGCTATGGGAAGAGCTTTGATGTCGAAACCTAAGATTATATTGATGGATGAGCCCTCTATGGGTCTCTCTCCGATATTGGTTAACGAGATTTTTGATATTATTCAGTCAGTTAGTGAAAGCGGTACGACGGTACTCCTGGTGGAGCAGAATGCAAAGAAAGCGCTTTCTATTGCAGACCGGGCATATGTTCTGGA
>URYP01000097.1 GCA_900552115.1 uncultured Oscillospiraceae bacterium
CGGCACCTCAATGATCTGACGCAGGTACAACGGCATATCCTGCTCACATAATGTAAATTATGTTGTGTTTGAGCGTTCTGACAAAGACCGCAAAACGGCACAATAACACTATTGACGGTACATAGTATAGCATAGAAACGTCATTTTTTCAAGCGTTTTCTTCTAAAAATATAAAAAAGAGCGTGGGAAAAAGAGCCGGAAAGGAATTGTTCATTTCCAGGCTTATTCGTCGCGCCCTTTTTTTCTTTTTCGGTTGGTAAATCAAAATCATCAGCCCATATCGCCGCAAATCAGAGGAGATCCGTCAACATAATTTACATTATGTTGACGGGCCATATACAACAGAATGGCTGTTAATGGATATAGTCCTAATGATACGGAACGTCAGCATAAGCTGGGTGAATACATCCGGCTTTTTGTGTTGTCTGAAAATATTAAAAGAGAGCAAGCTATTTAGAAGAGGGGAGAGTGGAGGATAACAGAAATACCAATTCTTTGCAACGCCGAAATGGGCGAAACAATATGTAACCGGTCGCACGCCGAACAAAGGTGCAAAATATATGAAAGGAATGAATGGACATGAAACGAACAAAACGAAGCAAACTGCTGGCAGTTTTGCTGGCGATTACAATGCTGATGACAGCTATGCTCCCTACGGTGGCTTTTGCCGAGGATAGTGGGAGTGAACCGCCTGATATTATAACGGTGACAATCACTGAGGCAGATATGGCTGGAATTTCTGAAGATTCTACTGCCATCGCCACAGCACTCACCAGACAGGGCATTTCTAATGCAACATCCATTGCGGCGCTGAAAGTGACCACAGAGGGAAATGCATATCTGTCTCCGGAAGACAATATGTACCTTAAAGAGAATTTTACTTCTCTGACTTATCTGGACGAGTCGGAATGTGCATGCAGTACCAGAAATTTATCAGAGGGCTATCTTACTAAAAGTGGCCTGCCTGATGAGAAGTATGCGGAATTCGGTGGCTTGACAGAGTTTAGTTCCTTATCGACACTTATAATTCCCTATGAAGCACAGATTATCAACAGCTATCAGGTCAATCAGACGGGTTTGACCAAACTTACAATTCCTAATACTGTTTTAGTTATTGAAAACGGGGCATTTTCAAGTAATACAGCCTTAACCTCTGATTTAATCATTCCCGATTCGGTTGTCCTTATCGGCAATAACGCTTTTGGTGCAGGGACGAGTGAGGTTGTATGCGGCAAATTAACCTTAGGAAGTTCGGTGAAATATATTGATAACAGCGCTTTTACAAAGCGTGTATTTTCCGGTGATCTGATCATTCCCAACTCGGTTGAAACCATTGGGAATTGGGTCTTTGGGGCTGGTGCCTTTCAAAACGGGACATGGACATTGGGAACGGGTCTGCGTTCTGTGGGCGATGCCGCTATGAGCAATATATGTTCCGGCAACGAGGGGACGTTGTTTGTTTCCTCGCAGTTGGTAACAAAAGACACTTGTTTCGGTTACAACACTTTTTCTAAAGTCGTATTTGAAAAAGGTATCACTGCAATCAGTACAAGGGTCGTCCGTAATTCTAAAAATATTACAACTGTCATTTTGCCGACCACTTTAAAATCTATCGCTCCCCAGGCTTTTATTAGCTGTTCTGCTTTGGAAAACATTACGCTTCCGTATGGACTTGAAAGTATCGGTAACGGTGCTTTTGAAGGCACTAAAATTTTAGGTATATATATTCCAGATACTGTAACTCAAATTGGTAAAGTAGCCTTTGAAAATCTGCCGCAAAATAGCGTGCTATATGCTCCAAACGATGCAGTCTATCAGCTTTTGATTGAAAATAATAACAATCAATGGGAACGGCGATATGATAATACAAAAACGGCGCTCGCCGTCACCAACGGCGGAGCCTTTGCAGAGGACACCGAGTTTGAAAGCGGCAAACTTGCCACTCCCACCAGAAAAGGTTACATTTTTGACGGCTGGTACGACAATGATTCCTTCGCCGGTGATGCCGTAGCTGCGGTTGAGCCAGGCACAGCCTACTACGCCAAGTGGATTCCCTCCAGCGGATTCTGCGGCGATCCTGCTGTCAACGATGGCAAGGATGTCACCTGGAGTTTAGATAACGTTACCGACACTTTGACAATCAGTGGCAACGGGGCGATGGCGGATTATGAAACCAATGTGGTTACAGGCATAAATCCCTCTCCATGGTGCTGGAACCGTCAACATATCAGCAAAGTTGTTGTAGAAGAGGGCGTAACACATGTCGGTGACTACGCATTTGCAAGCTTCTCTATTTTGAATAATGTTGAATTGGCGGATAGCATAAAGTCTATTGGCTTTAAGGCGTTTCATACGTCAGGTAAATCGAGTGCTGCCGGATTTACAATTCAGTTTCCCGGGCATCTTGAAAGCATTAAGGAAAGTGTGTTTACTAACTCTTGGTTGGCAGGAGATATCGTGCTTCCTGCCGGTTTGACAAGCATTGGTGCTTACGCATTCAAGAATGTGGCTAAAGCATCTTCTATCAAAACAACTTCAAAGACTTTGTATGTTGGCGTTTCCGCTTTTGCAAGCAACGGCAATCTCAATACTGTTGATTGGACAAGTGTGGAAACGCTTACCTTGCCTGATGCGTCCGAAGCAAACGCTGCTGTGCTGTTCCAAGGTTGTAAGGATACGGTTATATATGTCCGCGATGAGGCTATTGCGACTAAAATAATAGATTTAATTAGCCCAGCCTATTATTCTGATGTGCATTTAGGTACTATAGCGGTGACCAATGGCGGAACATTTGCAGATGGTACAAATCATGTGTTGCTTGAACTGACCAATCCTCAAAAAGCCGACTTTGTCTTTGACGGATGGTATAAGGATTCTGCCTTCACCATTCCCGCAACGACCGTTGAAACTTTTAAAACTCATTACGCCAAATGGACAGAGAAAGGCGATCAGTCAATCTCCTATGCGAATTCCACTGTAGAGAAGCACATCAATGGCAGCGCGTTCACCAACGAACTCACAAAGACCACGGTAGACGGTGAAATCACCTATACTAGCAGCAACACAGAAGTAGCCGAAGTAGATGAAAACGGCGAAGTAACCATCGTGGGTGCTGGTACGGCTACCATTACCGCTGCTGCTGCGGAAACAGGAAATTACAATCCGGCTGAAGCTAAATATACCCTGATTGTGACCGACCATATTTATACGGATGTGGTGACTGCTCCCACCTGCACTGATAAGGGCTACACCACCCATACCTGTTCTGAGTGCGGAGACGCCTACAAGGATAATTATGTGGACGCTACAGATCATAGTTTTACAAGCTATGTTTCAAACAATGACGCCACCTGTACACAAGACGGCACGAAAACCGCGGCCTGTGATAATGGATGCGGAACAACGGATACGATTACAGATACCGGTTCCATTAAAGAACATAACTGGGGTGAATGGGAAACGGTTAATTCCCCCAACTGCACCGATAAGGGAAGCAAAAACCGCACCTGCTCTGAATGCGGTGCGGTTGAGACAACGGATGTTGATCCAAACGGTCACGATTGGGAAACTGGCTTCACCATCGACAAGGCAGCAACCTGTACCACCGATGGCAGCAAGTCTATCCACTGCAAAAACTGCGAAGTTGTAAAGGACAGCACAGTCATCCCTGCCATCCAACATAGTTTTACCAACTATGTTTCCAACGATGACGCTACCTGCACTGAAGACGGCACCAAGACTGCCGTTTGCGATAATGGATGTAAAACGACGGATACGATTACAGATGCCGATTCCACCATCGGTCATTCTTATGACGGTTGGAAATCCGATAATACCAGTCACTGGCAAGAATGCTCTGTATGTGGCGAAACGTCCGAGGCTGCGGCTCACACATTCCAGTGGATCACCGATCAGGAAGCCAGTGCTACCGACAATGGCTCCAAGCATGAGGAATGCTCTGTTTGCGGCTACAAGAAAGCGGCTGTTGAAATTCCGGCAACTGGCGGCACGGAAAAACCGGTCGATAACACCTCCGGCGGAGATAACGAAAATCCGTCTGAGCCGTCTAAACCGGATATAAACGCTCCTCAGACGGGCGACAATCGCAATTTGTGGATCTGGATTTTCCTGATGGCCGTTTCTGCCGCAGGTATAGGCGCAACCTTGGCGATTTCCCAGAAGCGGATCGGTTGTAGGAAAACACGATGAGCCGCCTGATAGATTTGACCGGGCAGCGGTTCGGAATGCTGACGGTTTTACAGCGCTCGGAGGCATCCCATTCCTGCGTGTACTGGAGCTGTCAGTGCGACTGCGGCGCGGTTGTGGAGGTTTCCGGCAACAATCTGAAACGAGGGCATACGGTAAGCTGCGGTTGCAGGCGCGTCCTGCCATACATAGGCAAACGATACGGGCGGCTGACCGTGCTGAAAAAGACGGAAGAAACCGTCCAGCACGGCAGCACCCGGTCTCCCCTCTGGAAATGCCGGTGCGACTGCGGAAATATCACGCTGGTGCGTCTGGATTCCCTGACTTCCGGCAGCATCAAAAGCTGCGGTTGTATGGAGCACGAGGGAAAAACACAGAAAATGCGGGAAGCCGCCGGCTTTGTGGACGGGACGCAGCTTTCCAGAATCCGGCGGATTCTGGAACACAACGCTTGCGCTGCTGCCGAGGAAATGATGGGCGTTACATACGACAAGAGAAAACGGAAATGGCAGGCAAAATTAACCTTTCAGGGTGTTCGCTACCGGCTCGGTAGCTATGATACGCCGAGAGAAGCCGCGGCCGCCCGCAGGAAAGCCGAAAAAGAATGGTTTATGCCTTTTCTGGAGCAAGCCTTGGAAAGGAAGAATGTCTATGATGCTTTTGGCGCATAGGATACTTAATGCTTAACAGAGGGAACGACAACCGAATGTATTGAAAAGGCTGTCTCCTTTGGAAGCTTTTTGTTGCCTTTACATCAAGTCAACTTGGACCGAAGTTGCAAAAGCGATGCTTACGCTGACGAGACCTGATGTGCAGGAAAAGGGAACGGGTAACGCCAAAAGGCGCTACCCGTTTTCTTCTTGCCCTCATTTATTTGGCTGTCTAATCAATAGGGAAGGAAATTTCTCATAGAATGGTCTCGAAATACTGACTATAAATAAAATTTATATTATTGTCCGTGGAGGAAATCTATCCGGCGGCACTAGGTCGTGCATCAGTAGATCAGCGATATCTTTGCCAAAATAAAATCCAATTTGTCAACCCATGCTGGTCTGCATATAAAAAAAGACAGTCCACATTGTGAACTATCTCTTCTTGGTGGAGATAAGCGGGATCGAACCGCAGAGCGCTTGAATGCCATTCAGGCGCTCTGCCGAACCTATCGGTTACGCACCCCCGTAAAAGAACTATAAAGAGGTGTATCAATGCGCAAAAATTTTTGTTGAATAGTCTCTTGAGACACTACTCATCAATGGGCCTTATTCCGTTACCTGCGGAGGAAGTCTGTCCTGTGGCATCTGATCATGTATCAGTAAGTCTTCTTCGGCTACCATAATATCAGCAATATCTCTACCGGTATAAAATTCCGAAAAAATGACTTGCCATTTTCCATTCACACTTTTATCGGACATCACGGCTCCGAACATACCTTTGTGGACACCTTTGCTTTTATAGCGGTCATGGTCGCGGATAAGCTCTACAAGATCATATTCTTTCATGTTATCGATCTCCTAATGGCGTATTATTTGTAATCCTGCCTTTTGGCCGTACCATCCAACCTGAAATAAATTTCGCTGGAGTTTTTCCGTCCCGTTCTATTTCCACCTCTATATTTATCCTTTGTCCATTTCTATCCAGCTTTGTTAATTTGTACTTACCTTCAGTATATTTATACACAGCCTGTTTCTCAAAAATTTCTTTCAGTTGTTGAGAATCCTCTATATTAAAACCTAAAGCTTCAAATAAAGCTCTTTTACCATTCCAAGCATATTTATCCGAAAATATGTATTTTGTAAATTTATCAATCGAACAATCTGCGAATGCAGTAACTTCTGGTTTTGGAGCCGTAATTGCTTCTGTAATACAGTGACAATATTCATGTTGCGGCAAGATTGGTTTGTTATCATCTGCGAACCAGCATTTATCTAACGACAAACATACCGGACAATGTGTTATGCCTCTGGAAACGTGTTGCCATTCAATCCAATGGGATGTTAGCTGGAGGTCATTATCCCAAAATGCAGCAGAAAATATATCTTCTATTTTTCCCATTTTTACCTCTCTATTATTATAGAACGTATGTTCTATAATAATAGCATACCATATTAATTCACATATGTCAACTGATTGGAAGAGAAGGACATACATTTGCAATAGGCCATCGGCATGAATCCTGCTAATATCACTGACGTAGAGGTTGTTTCCCTTTTAGTGGAGATAAGCGGGATCGAACCGGTCTGACCAAGGTCTCGCGTTGCGAGCCCTCAGTGAAAACCTGCGGTTTTCGAGAGGCCGCCGCCATAACCCCCGCTAATTTCATCGAAAGAAAAAAACCACACCGACAAGCGGTGTGGTTCTTTTCTTTGGTGGAGATAAGCGGGATCGAACCGCTGACCTCTTGAATGCCATTCAAGCGCTCTCCCAGCTGAGCTATACCCCCGTTTAGGACGAGTTATAATTTATCATATTCAGACAGAATTGTCAAGAGATTTCTTTCGACAAAATAAAAAATATTTTTCCAATAAACCTATTGACAAATTTTTCTAAATGGGTATACTGTATTTAGAACGAATCCAAAACAAGAACAATTCCAAAGAAGGGGGGCGGCTATGAACACCCAGGAAATCCGTGATCTGCTTATAGGAAAAGGCGTGCGGCCCACTCAGCAGAGGATGGCTGTGTATGAATATCTGGTAGGGCATCCCATTCACCCTACAGCCGAAACCATATACCGCGAATTAACTGGCATGCATCCTGGCTTTTCCCGCGCCACAGTTTACAATTCGCTCAATAAATTGGCTGAGGCAGGATTAATCAAGGTGTTGACCATTGATCCGGAGGAACAGCGATTTGACGGTACGACAGACGACCACGGCCATTTTCGCTGCCTTATGTGCGGCCAGGTTTTTGATTTTGATGTGGATTTTGACGCGGCCCTGCGGTGTTTTCCTGGCGACGCTTCTCTGCAGACGCGGGAGCTTTTCTGCACCGGCCTTTGCCCGGCCTGCCGGGTTCATTTTTCCTAAGTCCCCATAGTATTTATATAAAATCATTATGTAGGAGGAATTCAGTATGAAAAAGTATGTTTGTTTGATCTGCGGGTACGTCCACACGGGTGACAGCGCCCCGGCGGTTTGCCCCATCTGCGGCGCGGATGCGTCCAAATTTAAAGAGATGGGCGATGCGGCCCCGGCAGCGGAAGCCTCTGCGGCGGCTCCGGCGGCGGAGGAGCGTCAGTGGGCTGATGAGCACCGCGTCGGTATTGCGGCGGGACTCGACCCCGAAGTGGTGGAAGGTCTGCGTCAGAATTTTAGCGGTGAATGCACCGAGGTTGGCATGTATCTGGCAATGAGCCGCCAGGCCGATCGTGAAGGCTATCCCGAAGTGGCTGAGGCTTACAAACGCATCGCGTTTGAAGAGGCGGAGCATGCCGCCAAATTTGCGGAGCTGCTGGGCGAAGTGGTGGCTGCCGATACCAAAACGAACCTGACCATGCGGGTAGATGCCGAATACGGCGCCACCGAAGGCAAGCTGATGCTGGCCAAACGCGCCAAAGAGCTGGGTTATGACGCCGTTCATGATACCGTTCATGAAATGTGCAAAGATGAGGCCCGCCATGGCAAAGCGTTTGCGGGACTGCTGAACCGGTATTTTAAATAAACCGGACAACATATAACGTCAAAGGGGCAGGGCTGCGGCTTTGCCCCCTTGTTTTTGTTTCTAAAAATGGTATTATAATTCCAAAGACAACGCTTTTGGCCATTGGAAGAAGGGAGCAGAATATATGACGCCTGAAAGTGAATGTGTGCGGGAGATGCGCTCCTTGCGTTTTGAGGACTTAAATCCGGAATTGTTCCGGCAGTTTAACCGGTTCCAGCCGGTCACCAAATGCTGGCGGAAGGAAGAAGGCCGGTGGGTGCCAAGACTTGGTAAGGTTCTTCGCGTTGCGTCGAATTAAACCACATACTCCACTGC
>URYP01000098.1 GCA_900552115.1 uncultured Oscillospiraceae bacterium
TTGCCGCGGCCGGTGCGCCCCTTTTTATCAAAACCCCTCTGATAAACAAATAAGTGCGGATCAGTCGTCGAGAATTCCCTCGCGCGGCGGATGCGCCATCGGCGCCTGTCGCTCATACCGGGAGGTCAGCTCGATAAACCGGCCCTCGTCGCTGCTGCGGCGGATACTTTCCATGATCTCAAGCACGTGGTAGGTCTGGTTGACGTTGGCCCGGAAAGGCCGGCCGGTTTGCAGGGCTTTAGCCATGTCGGCCAGTCCCAGCGCGCGGCTGTTGTTCGAATAGGGGAACATCAGCGGCATATCCATGTAACCGCCCTGTTCCGGCCGCAGCAAGCGGATGGGACCGCCGAACCCGTTGGGATCCGGAACCTGGAGTGTGCCTTCGGAGCCGTATATCTCGATACGGGCGCCGCCCTGGTAATGCACGTCAAAAGTGGTGAAAATGGTGCCTACGGCGCCGTTTTCAAACTGCATAATTCCGTTGACATGGGTGGGAACCTCCACCTTCACCACCTCGCCGCAATGGGGCTGGCTGGTGATCAGCCGCTCGGGGAAGGAGGACTTGGCGATACCGGTCACCCCGGATACGCCGCCCAGCAGGTTGATAAGGGCCGTCAGATAATAGGGGCCCATGTCCATCATGGGGCCGCCGCCGTATTGATAATAGAACGCCGGGTCGGGATGCCAGCCCTCGTGCCCACGGCAGATCATGAAGGCCGCTGCCCCAACCGGCTGACCAATAAAGCCGTCGTCGATCAGTTTGCGGCAGGTCTGGATGCCCGCGCCCATAAAGGTATCGGGCGCGCCGCCAATGAGCAGGCCCTTTTCCCCGGCCAGCGCCACAAGCTGTTTGCCCTCTTCCAGCGATGCCGCAAGCGGCTTTTCGCTGTAGACATGCTTGCCAGCTTCCAGCGCGGCTTTGGACACGTCGAAATGCTCATAAGGACGGGTGAGGTTGAGCACGATATCGATGCTTTCGTCCGCGAACAGATCGTACATGGTCTCGTATAGATGGGGAATGCCGTATTTCTCCACGGCCTTTTCGGCGCGTTCGCGCACCAGGTCGCACACGCCGACGATCTCCATCTCTTTAAAACGGGTGGTGATATTGTCGAGATAAATGCCGCTGATGGCGCCGATACCGACAATGCCGATTTTAACAGTAGACATAGCGGGCTCCTCCTTAATACATCTTGGCGTTGTTTTCAAAGCGTTCGGTGGTCAGGTTATGGTCGGAGGCAAACTGTTTGCCGTCCGCCGCCCACAGCATGCCGCGCTTCATCAGAATATGCGCATTCGGGGATTTGTCGAACACGTCGTCGTGATGGCCGAGCGAGGTATAAAACACCCGGCCGTTTCCCCAGAATTTCGTCCACGCCACCGGCATATCCACCGGCTTGTTGGAGATGTGGTAATAGCTGACACAGGGGAACCGGGTGGTAGCCAGCACCTCGATAGACGGGTCAACATGTAGATAATAGTGCTCGCTTTTAACCGGGAAGTCATCCAGCCCCTCGACAATGGGGCTGGAACCGTGGCGGATATTGACGGTATACTCGATGCCGTCCCCGCCAGGATGGCTGACCCATTGCCCGCCGGTGATAAACTGCCATTCGGTGTTGTTGCGGAACGAGTCGCACATGCCGCCGTGGCAGCCCGCCAGCCCCACGCCGGCGCCGACCGCTTTGGCGACGTTCTGTACATACTCGTTTGGGATATCTCCCATAGTCCAGCAGGAGACGAGCAGGTCGAGCTGTTTCAGCTCCTCCACATCCTTCAGGCAGTCGAGGGTATCGGATATTGTGACCTCGAATCCCTCTTCTTCCAGCATGCCGGCGAAGCGTTTGGAGGTGAGCTGTGGCTCATGGCCGTCCCAGCCTCCCTGGAAAATCAGCGCGCGTTTCATTACATGACCTCCCTTGTTACTTTAAATGTGACAGGCCAGCCCGACGCCCTGCTTTTGGGACTGGAACGCCAGGTCGATCACCTGCATGACTCTCAACGCCTGTTCGGGCTTGACGATGAGTTCCTCGCGGCCTGCGAGCACCGCCACGATATTGTTATAATAGTCCGACCAGTCGGTATGCACCTCGGGCAGGGGGGAGCGTTTGGTGGTGTTCACCGGACGGGGGGCCATGGTACGGGTAGGACCGGCCTCGGTATAGACAATTTCATCCGTCCACTCCATTTTGCCGCCTTCGGCCAGCTGCACAATTTCTCCCTTGGCGCTCCAGCCCTCGATCACGGCGGTGCCGTTTTCACAGCACATATGCCACCGGGGAAGGGGGATAAAGCAGTTGGTTTCCATTTCGCACAGGGCGGATACGCCGTTTTCAAAGCGAAGCAGCAGCTTTACGTTATCGTCGATCTCTTCGGAGAACAGCGACACCTGATGCGCGGTGACCGATACCACGGGGGAGTCGATCAGCTCCATGAGCTGGTCGAGCAGATGCACGCCCCAGTCGTAGAGCATGCCCCCGCCGTTGATTTTATGGCCGCGCCAGCCGTGCATCCCGCCGCCGCTGCCCTGCACCCGGCTTTCGATAAAATAGGGTTTGCCGAGGGTGTTTTCCTGTACCAGCTTTTTAATGATGCGGTAATCTTTGTCCCAACGCCGGTTCTGGTGAATAGAGAACAGCCGGCCGGTACGCTCCGCGGCGGCCATCATTTCTGTAAGTTCCGCGGCGTTCATGGCAACCGGCTTTTCGCACACCACATGCTTGCCGCTCTCCAGGCAGCGAATTACCAGATCCTTATGAAAATTGTTGGGGGTGGCTATTGTAACCAGATCGATTGTCCGGTCCTCCAGTAGCTCCTCCAACGTGGCGTATGCCCGCAGCCCGCTTGCCGCCGCTTTATCCAGCGCCTCCTGCCGCACGTCATAAGCGGCGGCCACCTCGATGCCGGGTACTTTTTTCGCAATGCTTTCGTGGTGCCAGGCGCCCATGCCGCCATATCCAATAATAGCTGAACGAACCATGTTCCATGCTCCTCTCCGGGATTATTCCATTGCCTAGGGCTTTGAGTTGAGGCTATTGTAGCATGGAAAATGGAAAAATGCTTGTCAAAAAGCTAGAAAAACCAGTCAATAATTGCCGCTTTTTAGGGATGTTGAAAAAATCAGGCGGTGACGCTTTCAATAAAGGAGGAAATAGGGGCCGGGTTCTCCAGGCTGTGGGGGTGATGGTCGCAATTTTCCTTGAGGATGACGTTTATTTTGCCGCCCAGCCGCTCATAAGCGTCGGCCAGCAGCTTGCCATTGTGCTCGTAGGGGACGGCGTGATCGGCCAGGCCCGCCACCAGTACGATGGGAATTCCCGCGCGGCAGAGATCGCCGGCGTGATCGACGGGGTTGCCATCAAAGGCGGGGGCGGCCTCCTCGGTGAGACCGTACCACCGTTTGCAGTCCTCCCATTCGCGTGGTGCACGGGGGGAGGCGCCGTATCCGCCCGGCCAGCTGCGGATATCCAGTACCGCGGCGTCGAGATACAGGCAGGAAACGCTGTCGGGATGAGCTAACGCATAGTTGCAGGCATATAGCCCGCCGCGCGAGAACCCCTCCAGCACAGTCTTTTCACACAAATTCCATTCCGCAACAACCAGCCGGCGGAAGGCCTCCATCCAGGCAACGGCCTGCGGGCAGCCGTACATATCGCTGATCTGGTAATAGGCCAGGCACCAGCCCTTGTTAAGCAGGTCCCGGTCGACGCTGTCGAATGCTCCGAGGAATTCGGCCCGCCATATCCAGCGATTGCCTGGAGACAGGGGTGTGTGTGGCAGGATCAACGTGCCGGGATGTCCTTCACAGTCAAAATCGAGGCGTTCCCAGCCGTTCCAATCGGTTTTGGTATAGGGTATCATCGTGTTACCTCCTTGTTATTCTGTGGATGTCTCTGCGCCGCTGCGCGCAATGGTTGGGTCTTTAGGTTTGAGTCTATTATATCATGGTCCGACGGTTAATGGGTGGTCGAATTATCTTGTTTTTTGTCGAATGCCCTGCTATAATATATTTAACTATTCTAAAATAATCGAAAGAGAACGCCGCCAAAACGACGACTTAATGCGGCCGGCGGTGTTCACCGACAGGCGTCTGACCTGGCGAGAAAATGGAGGAGGCTCTCTCATGGTGGAATCCCGATGCGGCGTACTTTGCAGCCGTTGTGAACGAAAAGAGCAGGTGAACTGCCGGGGCTGCCTGAATATGGAACAGCCCTTTTGGGGAGGGGACTGCCTGGTTAAAACCTGTTGTGAGCGACGGGGGTTTGCCCATTGCGGGAAATGTCCGGATTTTCCCTGCCAAACACTGCGCCACATGGGAGCGGAGGAGGGGTTTGATCCCGCTGCCAAAATTGATCAATGCCGCCTGTGGGCGGACGGCCGGTAAATAGAAACAAAAGAAATTATTTGATTAAGAAAAAATGGCGGTATGCGTATAATCTGGAAAAAACCGGGCAGAATTTTTAGCGTCCCCTCTTGACAAATTTTCCAGATTGAGTATAATATAAAAGCTGTCAAGCATATTGCGGAATTGTGTAAGGGTAGCACAGCAGTCTCTGACTCTGCTTGTCTGGGTTCGAATCCTAGTTCCGCAGCCATTCAAAAGACACGTCACAGGACGTGTCTTTTGTTGTATTATTCAGTAAGGGAACAGCGGGAGGCGCTTAATGAAGATCGGATCGGTCGAAATAAACGGCAAGGCGGCGCTGGCACCTATGGCAGGCGTGGCCGACCGGGCGTTCCGGCGCATTTGTGTGGACTTTGGCGCCGCATATGTGGTCGGGGAGATGGTGAGCAGCAAAGGCCTGTGCTTCCAGGACGAAAAAAGCGGGGAACTGCTGGTGCTGGATGAACGGGAACGGCCGGCGGCCGTTCAGCTTTTTGGGGATAATCCGGATACCATGGCGCGCGCCGCCGCGCTGGCCATGGCTTATCGCCCCGATATTATCGATATCAATATGGGCTGTCCGGCCCCGAAAATTGCGGGCAACCACTGCGGAAGCGCGCTGATGCGGGAGCCGGAGCTTTGCCGGCGGATTGTGCAGGCCGTCGCCGGCGCGGTGGATGTGCCGGTAACGGCAAAAATCCGCAAGGGATATGCGCGCGACAGCGTCAACGCCGTAGAGGTGGCGTTGGCCTGTGAGGCGGGCGGCGCGGCGGCTGTGACGGTGCATGGGCGTACGCGGGACCAGATGTACGCGCCGCCGGTGGATTGGGATATCATACGCCAGGTCAAAACGGCGCTGACCATACCCGTGATTGGAAACGGGGACGTGACTTCGGCGCAGGAAGCGGCGGCGCTGTATGAGCAGACGGCCTGCGACCTGATTATGGTGGGGCGGGGCGCGCTGGGATCGCCCTGGCTGTTCAGCCAGATCGAGGCCTATCTGACCCATGGGCAGCTTCTGCCCGACCCGCCGCTTATTAAGCGGATGGAAACACTCTGCCGGCAGGTGGAGCTGGCGATAGCGTTTAAAGGGGAAAAGGTGGCTCTGATGGAGGCCCGCAAACACGCGGCCTGGTATATGAAAGGTTGGCGGGGCGCGGCCTCATTGCGGCAGCAGGCCGGTCAGATCGCAACGCTTCAGGATCTGCGCGAGCTTTGCGCGCGGGCCCTCCGCGAACAGGAGCAGGCGGCGGACGAAGTCTGAAATACGGACAGGCGGGACGGTTGACGTACCGTCCGCCTTTCGATATAATAAACATGAAAAGATCAGGAAGAGGAACACAGTCAGCGGCCATATGACCGGACCGTGTTCCTTTTTTGAAAGGAGGCCGTCTATGACCGCTGCGCTGCTAATTACCGCCTTGGTACTGTTTGCCTGTATCGTGGGCAGCCGTCTGTCCCACCGGGTGGGGGTGCCCGCCCTATTTATTTTTATGGTATTGGGAATGCTGTTTGGCTCAGACGGCATTGTTAAAATACCCTTTGAAAACTACGAATTTGCCGAACAGATATGTTCGGTGGCCCTAATTTTCATTATGTTTTACGGCGGCTTCGGAACCCGCTGGAGCGAGGCGCGCCCCGCGGCGGTACCGGCCCTGGCGCTGTCGTCCCTCGGGGTGCTGATTACGGCCGCCGTCACCGGACTGTTTTGCGTCTATGTCTGTCGCATGGATTTTTGGGAAGGGATGCTGGTGGGCGCGGTGCTTTCGTCCACCGATGCGGCATCGGTGTTTTCCATTCTGCGTTCCAAAAAATTGGGCCTCAAGGATCACACGGCCTCGCTGCTGGAGGTGGAAAGCGGCAGCAATGATCCGTTTGCCTATATGCTGATGATGCTGGTGCTGTCGATCATGAAAGGAAATGCCTCGGCAGGATCGCTCGCTCTCGGTGTGGCGGCCCAGATCGGCTTTGGGCTGGCAGTCGGCGCGCTGGTGGCGCTGGCCGCGGTTTATGTGCTGAAACACCGCAATTTCTCCGCCATGGGAATGGGGACCATTTTTGTGTTCACCGCCGCCCTGTTTGCCTATGCGGCAGCTTCGGCGCCCGGCGGCAACGGGTATTTAAGCGTGTATATAGCAGGCATTATCATGGGCAACAGCCGCTTGCCGCACCAGAAAGTGATGGTGGGCTTTTTTGACGCCTTTACCGGGTTGATGCAAATGCTGATTTTTTTCCTGCTGGGCCTGTTGGCGTTCCCCTCCCGGATGGTGCCGGTGCTGCTGCCTTCCCTGGCAATCGCGGTATTTCTTACCGTCGTGGCTAGACCCATGGCCGTGGCGCTCATCCTGCTGCCCCTGCGGCGCTCCTTTCCCCAGTTTGCGTTGGTGTCATGGGCTGGATTGAGGGGGGCGGCATCAATCGTGTTTGCCATTATGGCCATGGTGGGCGGAGACGGGACGCAGATTGATATTGTGCATATCGTATTCTGTGTGGTGCTGTTCTCCATTGTGCTGCAGGGCTCCCTGCTGCCATGGATGGCGCGGAAGCTGAAAATGATCGACACATCCGGCAACGTCATGCGCACCTTTACCGATTATGCCGAGGAGTCGGATATGCAGTTTGTCAACCTGCTGCTGGAGGACGGCCATCCCTGGGCAAACCAGGCGGTGCGGGATATTTTTCTACCGCCCGATACGCGCATTATTATGCTGAGGCGGGACAAAGAGGTGCTGGTGCCCCGCGGCGACACGCATCTTTTGCCGGGAGACGGAATCGTGCTGAGCGCGCCCGGTTATGAGGGCGCGGACGCGGTGGATCTGCGGGAAGTGGAGCTGGGCGCGGGTCATAGATGGTGTGGACGCAGCATTGGGGACATCGCCCTGTCGCCGGATACGCTGATCGTGCTGGTGCGGCGGGGAAAGGAGACCCTTGTCCCCTCCGGTGCGCTTATTCTGGAGCCGGGCGATACGGTCGTGTTGTATTCGATCGAGGCCGACGGATAAGATCCGCCGGAGGGCAACCGGAAAGAGAAACGCTAAAGAACCCCGCTGTGAATGGCGGGTTGGGAATGGAGGAATATCTGTGCTGGAAAAGATACCGGATGAGACGGCGCTGGCAGACCTGCTGGGACCGCGCCTGTACGACGTTTGGACAAAGCTGTGCTCCAGAATTGAGGAACAGTATGACATGGAGCGGCTTTGGAACAAGGGCGGTAAAGCATGGACCTATGAATACAAATATCGCCGCGGCGGAAAAACCCTATGTTCGCTCTATGCGAGAGAAAACCGCATGGGCTTTATGATTATTTTTGGAAAAGGGGAGCGGGAAGCCTTTGAAGCCGAAAGAACCGCTTTTTCTGACGCGGTCCAGAAAACATATGATGACGCAAAAACCTTTCATGACGGCAAATGGGTCATGTTTGAACCAGAGGATAATTCCCAGTTGGGGGAGTTTATGGGACTGCTTCATATAAAAAGAAGACCGAACAAAAAATAATGCTAAAAAGCGGGGGCGGAAAGGGAGCGCGGCATGTGGAACAGAACGGTATAATGGTTGAATGGACGGCTGGCTGCTGCGAAAAGAACGCGTCTCCCGTTGCCTAAACGCATGACCGGGCGAGAAGGGCGGAAGCCATCAGATGAATGTGCTTTTATCCAATGCACATTTGCATACGAATATTTTTGGCTGTAAGGGGCGGGTGCCGCCTCTGCCTAAATCCATCCTGTTTCGCTTCGCACCGGCGAGCTGTATAAAAGAATCCCCGG
>URYP01000099.1 GCA_900552115.1 uncultured Oscillospiraceae bacterium
AGCTTAGCCGTGAACGGAAAAAAACCTACCACGTGCTGTTTTCCGGCGAACAAGAGGCTTCCCGCTTTGCCGGTGAGGCGTTCGATATCCGCTCGCAGGAGGGCGCGCGCCTGTCCGTAGCCGTGGGGCCGGACCTGCCGGTGTTTTTGAAAACGCTGTCCGGTTATGCGGTGGAGGACATGGACATACAGGCTTTAACGCTGGAGGAGCAGTTCCTCCATTTTTATGGGGAGGAGCGGACGTCATGAACCTGGTGTGGCCTTTGTTCCGCCGCAATATGGGAAGCTGTGTCAAGCCGTTTGCCATTATTCTGGCGGTCATGTGTATGTATACCGGCATCATTATCTATATGTTCGACCCCGCGCTGGCAGAGATACTCAATCGTTACCAGGAGGCGCTGCCGGATATGATGGCGGCGGTGGGCATGACAGGGGCCGCGTCCAGCCTGCTCGAGTGGATACAGATTTATTTGTATGGCTTTATCATGCTGCTCTTTCCGCTCATATTCATCATTATCCTGAACCACAAGCTGGTCGCCCGCTACATAGACGACGGCTCCATGGCGTATCTGTTGGCCTCGCCGCATTCCCGGCGGCGGATTATCCTGACGCAGATGGTATCCGCCGTGCTGTATGTGGTGCTGCTGATGGCGGCTATCACGGGGATTGGCATTGCATGCAGCGAGGCCATGTTCCCCGGTGAGCTGGATATTGGCCGGTACCTGCTTCTCAACGCCGGAACCTGCCTGCTGCAGCTGACGGTGACGGGGCTGGTGTTCGCGGCCGCCTGCTTCGCCGGCGATAACCGCGTGTATTACACGGTGGGCGCGGGGATTCCGATCGGCTTTTTCCTGCTGTATATGCTCAGCAACCTGGGAGGGAAGCTGGAAAACCTGACATACGTCACCCTGTACTCGCTGCTGCCCGCTGACCGGATTATTGCCGGAGAGGGGAGCGTGTGGCCGTTTATGACAGCGCTGGCCGGCCTGGCTGTTTTGCTGTTCGGCGCGGGGGCTGTACGGTTTACCAGACGGGATTTATCCTTGTAACCAACATATTTTGCATGGAGTCATTTTATATCGGCCGAGGGGCTTTGAGGTGGATATCGGTTGAATGGGGAGGCAGATCCATGAATGACATCGAGCGGGAGCGGGAAATCATACGCGTCCATCGGCTCCAGCGGGAGGCACAGCTGAAAATGCGCAAACGCCGCCGCTTTATTATATCGATTGCCGCCGTGGTCCTCTTGGTGCTGGCTGGCCTGCTCATCTGGCAGATATGGCGGGCGGCGACGGGACGGAACATCGATCTGGCAAGCATCGCCAGCCCCGCCTGGGTCGATCAGGATTATATCGATATGGACGGCCATGCGCGGGATGGCAGCACGATGGCAGGGGTACGGGACATCGCCATACATTATGTGGGAAATCCGGATACGACCGCCAAAGCCAACCGGGATTATTTCAACCAGCCGGGCGTGGACGTCAGCTCCCATTTTATTGTGGGGCTGGAGGGAGAGGTTGTGCAGTGCCTACCTCTGAACGAAAAATCCGCCGCTACCAATCAGAGAAATGCGGATACCATCTCCATTGAGGTGTGCCACCCGGACGAAAGCGGGAAATTCAGCGACAAAACCTACCAGTCGCTGGTCAAGCTAACGGCGTGGCTCTGTGAGGAGCTGCGGCTGGATGGGGATAACCTGATCCGCCATTACGATGTGACGGGCAAACTCTGTCCTCTCTATTATGTCGAGCATGAGGATGCCTGGCAGCAGCTCAAACGGGATGTGGACGCCCGTATCGCCGCTGATGGCGCGGAAGAATAGAGTGACAAAAAGCCCCGTCCGCATTTGCGGACGGGGCTTAAACAACGTATGGTTGATGGTCAGGGCATTTCCACCACGATTTTTTTCCCGTTTTGCTCGGTATGGGCCCCGCCGGTCAGCACCGCAATCAAGCTGCGATAGAGCAAAATGGGATCCTCAAGAAACCGTTCCTTAATAAGCTTCGCCTGCATGTCATCGCCTACCATCAGCGAAAACGACAGCAGTGGACGGTCGGCGTCTTTCATAGTGCAGGTGACCTGGCAGCCTCGCTCTAGCCGTTTGATCTCCACCGTGTTTTCCCGTTCCCGGCGTATCCGGGTCATCAGATGCAGGGCCGCCTGTACCGACCGTTCCCGCAGCGTATAGGGCACCAGGCTGAAAAGGGTGGAGGCGGTCTGTCGTCCGGCGTCGGTCAGGACAAGCCGTCCCTCACTGTCTTCCACCAGCTGGCAGCGGCGAAGCAGCTCATCCACGGCGGCTCCTATTTCAAAAAAATTCGCCATGCCGTGCCCGGCCAGAATATCGGTAACCGCCCGCAGGGGCATTGGTTCTTCAACGCTGTTCAGCATATAGCATATGAGAATTTTAATCTCCTGTGAGGAATAGAGCCCGCCCGGTTCCACACCAGCGAAAAAAACATCCCCCGTCATTGTCGCCCCCCCTTTTAGCTGTCAATTCAAGTATAAGATGCCCAAAAAGCCTTTAATAGACTCAAAAGCAATATATTTCACAGAGACCAGAAGAATGGAGGTGCGCCCCGGCGCAGGAGCCCGCCTCGCGGCGACAACCATTCTTCCATAGTCTCAAAAGCTTTGCTTTTGAGACTATTATACCATGTGCGGAGTGGTAAATCAAGGCGGCATCCACCCGCTTGCGCCGACGATAAAAATATGCTATACTGCCTTCGAGGTGAGTGCCTGTGAAACGATGGTTATGCTTGATACTGGCCCTGTTCCTGTTGGGGACGGCGGCCGCTTGCACGGCGGATGAGCCCGCCGAAGATAAAAAGGAACCGGAAACGTCGGAAACGGTACCGCCGCTTTTGAACGTAAATTTGGAAACGCTTCTTACGCCGGAGCAGATCGGAGACGCCATCGGCGCGGCCGTGGGCAAGCCCCAGATGTATGAAGACGATACCTGGGCGCATTATACGGGTACGGATTCGGCCGCGACGGTGGATATCAGTATGGACCAGACCACCCGCGCCGTATTTGACGCGCGCGCCGAACTCTATGAAAGTAGGACCGAGGCCCCCTTTCTGGGTGAGGTTAGCTGGTGGAACAGGGAAACCGGCGAACTGCTGACCTACGGCGGCGGCTATACCATCAGCGTCCGCGTCGGTTTTGCCGACCCTACGGCCGATGAGGATATGCAGCTGATGGCAACGCGGCATCTCACCGCGCTGCTGATTGAGAAAATAGCCGCCTGACGGCATATGACAAAACCTATAAAAAGCCCCCACCGAAAAACACGTTTTTCGGTGGGGGCTTTTTGCTTAAACTTAAGATCCGCTCAGTCAGACATGGATGCCAGCTTGTCTATTGCCTGTTCTTCAGTCGGTACAAAGGCAACCGTGGTTCCCTGGTTGCTCTCATATATAAAGTCGCGCAGCGGTTTACTCGTGTAAGAGGAATAGTCGCCAAATAGCGCGGTTTTAATCCCATAATTGACAAACTTCTGCAAAATGTCTCCCGCCAATCCGGTGCTCAGAATAAAAAAGGATTCGGCGACCGCTTCTTTGCGAATGGCCACCAGGTCCGTCTGTGTTTCATACCGGACGGACATCACCAGGTCAAGGGCCGACGCGGTATCGGTGATGACCGGCTGGTCGCTGTCGATAATGGCAATGATATGCCCGTTATACATAGTTTTTTTAATAGTCATGTTTCATATCCTCCGAATAAAGCGGGAACGGGATATGTCCCCGCCACTTATTTGGTGCCGAAAATACGGTCGCCGGCGTCGCCCAGCCCCGGCACAATATAGCCGTGATCGTTGAGATGGTCGTCAAGGGCCGCGCAGTAGATATCCACATCCGGATGCGCCTGCTGCAGGGCAGCCAGGCCCTCGGGCGCGGCGATGATGCACATAAACTTGATTCGCTGGGGATGCCGCTGCTTGATTTGGGAGATGGCGTCGATGGCCGAACCGCCGGTCGCCAGCATGGGATCGAGTACGAACACGTCCCGTTCCCCGATATCGCCCGGCAGTTTGCAGTAATATTCCACCGGCTTTAGGGTGTCTGGATCCCGGTACAGGCCAATATGTCCCACCCGTGCCGAGGGCACCAGCGTCAGGGCGCCGTCCACCATGCCGAGGCCTGCGCGCAGGATAGGGACGAATACCAGCTTGCGCCCGGCCAGGACCTTGCCGGTCATTGTCGTCAGAGGGGTCGTGATCGACGCATCGGCCAGTGGAAGGTCGCGGGTGGATTCATAGCAGAGCAGCCCTGTAATCTCCGAAATCAGTTCACGGAATTCTTTCGAGCTGGTGTCTTTGTCCCGCAAGCGGGACACCTTGTGCTGAATGAGAGGATGATCCGCGATAAAGGGTTGACGAGCCATAATAATGACCTCCTGTAAATAGTTTAAAACAACATGTTAACCGCCGGGAAAGGATGGTCGGATAAGGCCTTTTCCGCCGCCTCATGGCGGCGTCCTTTGGGGCTGTATAAGCCCTCATGGTTATGTTGTCTCCGCCCTGTGAGGCTGGAGTCTCCCGTATCCATTACGGTTTACCGGCAGCCGCTTTTTCCTGCCTTGCCCGGAGCTCCCGTTCCGCCTGCGGCAGCCGCAGATAGGAGGGCTGCAGATCTTCCGCTGTTACCGGCGGTGTATGCGCCGCTTCGGCCGCCACGCCGGCCGCGTGCTGGTAGCGGATGGAAGGGGGGGCCAGATGCAGGTCGACAGGCGCTCCCCGCAAAAAATCATAACAAAGCACCGCGCCGTCTCCCATGAGCAGAACGGGACGACCCATCGCCTCCAGCCGCCGGCGCAGCTCATCGAGCGGCAGCGCCTCGTCCTTTGTCAGCCGCTCAATCTTACCGTCGCGGCAGTTGAAACAGGCGGTATACACCTGCTGGCAGCGGGCGTCCATAACGGCGCAGACGGCGCCGGAAAAGGGGAGTCCTTCCGCCCGCCGTGCGATCGCCGCCAGAGTGGAAACACCGATACAGGGCTTGTCCTGCGCAAAGGCCAGCCCTTTGACCGCCGCCACCCCGATCCGCACACCGGTAAATGAGCCGGGACCGCTGGCTATCGCCAGCGCATCGATATCGTCCAGCGTCAGCGCCGCGTCTTCCAGCATATGGCCAATCATGGGCATCAGCGTTTGGCTGTGGGTCAGGCGTACGTGCACCGAAGACGAGGCCAAAATCAGTCCGTTCTCCGTCACCGCGCAGGAGGCTGGCCCGGCCGAACATTCCACGGCTAACAATTTCATGATGTGGGATTCCTCCTGTCGTCAATGGTGATGCGGCGGTCGGTATCGCCGGCCCCCTCAAACGTAACCCGTATGGCGTCGGCCGGCAGCGCGTTTTCGATGTGTTCGCTCCACTCCACCGCCAGAATTGCCCCCTGGTCGAGATAATCGAAATACCCGGTCGAGTACAAGTCCTCCCAGCCGGCGATGCGGTACATGTCAAAATGAACCAGCGGCGGATCGCCGCCATAGTCGTGCACCAGCGCGAAGGTGGGGCTGGAAACCTCCGCCCGTAGGCTCCGCCCTGTCGCCATCCCACGCACAAACGCGGTCTTTCCCATGCCCAGTCCGCCGAAAAAAGCGACCACACAGCCGCCCTGCAAACCGCGGGCCAGTTCCCGGCCTGCCTCTTCGGTTTCGGCGGGCGAATGGGTGCATATGATTTTTTTCGGCAAATAATCACATCCTTAAAAAAGGCGCAGCGTAATAGCCGACCGGTTTCGCTAGGTTTTGTCAGTATTATAGCATATTCCCAACCGGTAGAAAAGGGGGGAATGTTTCAAATTAATGAGGATATACTATCCATACGTAAAAAAAGACGGGGGAAACGCTATGGAAAAAGGAAGAAAACTGACCGGGCAGTATGAGGCGGACGTACAGGCACTGGACGCCGTGCTGCGCATATCTGAAAGTTTTGACCTCGTAAGCCGGCGGCTCAAATTCAGCCGCCGCAAGGCAACCATGTATTTTATCAACGGCTTTATCAAAGACGACTTAATGGAAAAAGTCGTGCAGTTTTTGATGACGCAGAGCAAAAACGACTTTGAGGATGCGGAGGATACCGCCGAGTTTGCCCGCATCTTCCTGCCTAACGCAGAGGTTAGCACCAGCTCGGATCAATATGAAATCGTGACCCGGATCCTGGCGGGCATGGTGGTGCTGCTGGTTGAGGGATTCTCCGAAGCGCTGATCCTCGATGTGCGGCAGTTCCCCACGCGCAGCGTGGAGGAACCGGACGAGGATCGGGCCCTGCGCGGCGCACGGGACGGATTTGTCGAAACACTGGTGTTCAACACGGCCCTAATCCGCCGGCGGCTGCGCAATCCCGGGCTCACCATGGAGATGATGACGGTGGGGACATCCTCCCGGACGGACGTGGTGCTGTGCTATCTGGACGGCAAAGCCGACCAGAAAATGGTGGACAAGATCCGAAAAAAGATTCAGGATATCGATATTCCCAGCCTGTCTCTGGGACAGGAAAGCCTCATGGAATGCCTGGTGAAAAAACAGTGGTACAATCCGTTCCCGAAAGTCCGGTATACCGAGCGGCCGGACTGTGCCGCCGCCAGCGTGGCCGAGGGGCAGATCCTGGTGCTGGTGGATACCTCGCCGGCGGTGATGATCCTGCCCACCTCCCTGTTCGATTTTACCCAGGATACCAACGATTATTATTTTCCGCCTCTGGTGGGCACCTATCTGCGTATGGTGCGTATGCTGGTGTTTTTGTCCACGCTGTTTCTTACGCCGATCTGGTACCTGCTGGTGACCAGTAATATCGACCTGCCGGCCTGGCTGTCGTTTGTGAATATAGCCGAACCCAATCAGGTGCCAATCCTGTTGCAGCTGTTTATTCTGGAACTGGTCATTGACGGTCTCAAGCTGGCCTCGCTGAACACGCCGTCCTCCCTGAGTAACGCCTTCAGTGTGGTGGGCGCGCTGATTCTGGGAGAATTCGCCGTATCCGCCGGCTTCTTGGTGCCCGAAGTCATGCTCAATATGGCGTTTGTGGCCATCGCCACCTTTACCCAGCCCAATTTCGAGCTGGGGTATGCGTTCAAGCTGTTCCGTATGCTGTTCCTGGTGCTGATTGCGCTGTTCGACGTGTGGGGGCTGGTCGCCGGAGTGGTCATTATGATTATCACGGTGGTCTCTACCAAAACCGTGGCTACCAAAGGCTATCTCTATCCGCTGATCCCCTTTAACCGGGCCGCCCTCAGCCGCCTGCTCTTCCGCCGCACCATCCACCCGCATAATTCTTGATGACGTATGGGCAACTATACAGCTCAAAGCATATAACGGCCTTTTTTGTTCACAAATTGTTAAAGTATCGTCTGATATTATGTAAAAAATCCCGTTTATCCTTTAAGTAGAAATAAAAACAGGAAGGTGAAGCCCATGGGCCGGTCAGTTTCAGACGAAAGCAGCAAACCTGTCGCAAAATAAGAAAAGAGGCTTTTTATATGTTTGAAATGACACCTTTTGAACGCCGTCATCATGGTATGAGCAGCATGAATCCGTTTCGGGAATTGGAGGAAATGGAGCGTGACTTTTTCCGCAGTCCGGGACTGGCCGAGTTTAAGACGGATATTCACGATTCCGGCGACGCCTATGTTCTTGAAGCCGATCTGCCCGGCTTCAAGAAGGACGATATACACCTCGATATCGAGGACCACTACTTGAAAATCAGCGCCGAGCGGCATACCCGCAGCGAAGAGAAAGACGATAAAGGCTGCCTGCTGCGCAGCGAACGGTCTTACGGCTCATTCAGCCGTCGCTTCGATATTTCCGGCGTCAAAGAAGACGCCATCAAAGCCGCCTACAAAGACGGGGTGCTGACGCTGACCATGCCGAAAAAGGAACCGGCCCAGCCGTCCGCGCGGCGGCTGGATATAGAATAAAGCGGCGATAAGCATAAAACCGGACCGGCGGAGACATCCGCCG
>URYP01000100.1 GCA_900552115.1 uncultured Oscillospiraceae bacterium
TATGGTCGGAGTGACGGGATTCGAACCCACGGCCTCTTGGTCCCGAACCAAGCGCTCTACCAAACTGAGCTACACCCCGAATTGGTTGGCGATTATTTCGTGTTTGCGCCATCAAACAGAGGCTGTCGTTTCTTCGAATAGTTGCTAGCTGAAAATCACAGCTTTACTATTATAGCCTGTGTTACATAATTTGTCAATTATTTTTTTAGGTTTTATTCCATATTTCCGCTCAGCGACATAATAACGGACAAAGCCGCAAGCGGGGCGGTTTCACAGCGCAGTATCCGGGGACCAAGCGTAGCCGTTTTCACGCCCATCTCCGTCAGTGCGGTTATTTCCTCCGCGGAAAAGCCCCCCTCCGGGCCGATGATTACCGCCAGATCTGTCCTATCCCGCCCCACAAGCGAGGGCAGGGGAGCGCCTCCGCCTTCATAAAACACGACGGTCTCTTCCGGCGAGACCCGGTCACACATCTGTTTCCACGAAACCGGAGCTTCCACAACCGGAATAACCCCCCGACCGCTCTGCCCGGCTGCTTCCGCCGCAATTTTCTGCCAGCGTTCCTGTTTTTTGGCGGCTTTCGCGCTGTCCGGGCGGGCTATGCTTCGCTCGGTAATCACCGGAACAATGTGCGACACTCCCAGTTCCACCGTTTTTTGAATAATCCAATCCATTTTATCGCCTTTGGGCATACCCTGGTATAGCGTAACCTTCAAACCGGGTTCCGACAGGGTAGGGGCCGCCCCGGTAATGGCCAGTCGGATTTCCTGCGGAGAAATATCTAAGATAGCGGCGGAATAATCGGTGCCGTTCCCGTCGCAGACCACCAGCGGATCGCCCTTCCTCAGCCGCAGTACGCGGCTGATATGATGCGCGTCGTCTCCGGTAATATGTATGTATGAATCATCGATATCCGTGCAGAAAAAACGAGGCATGGTTTGTCATCCTTTCAACTGGGAGATTCGCTTAATGATTTCTCCGGCCATAATCAGTCCGGCCACAGAGGGAACAAACGATACGCTGCCCGGGGAGGGCCGTTCTCCCGGAACAATGCAGCCCTGTACGCCAAGCGGCTCTTCCTCTGAGTAAACCACCTGGAGGGCGGGAATATGCCGTTTTTTCAGTTCCCGCCGCATAATACGGCACAAGGGGCAAACGCGGGTATCGAAAATATCCGCGACCTGGAACCGGGTGGGATCCAGCTTATTTCCGCACCCCATGGCGCTGATAATCGGAATGCCGCCATTCCGGGCTTCTTCAATCAGGGCCAGTTTGGAGGTCACTGTATCGATAGCATCCGCCACATAATCGCATCCGTCGATCAACCCGGCGCCCTCCGGCGGCCGATAAAACAGAGCGTGCGGCTCAACGCGGCAGTCCGGTGCGATATCCAGGATGCGGGCGGCCATTACCGCGGCCTTGGACATCCCGACCGTGGAGCTGGCGGCACACAATTGGCGGTTGATGTTGGTGGGCTCCACCACATCCTTGTCCACCAGGACCAAACGCCCCACGCCTCCGCGAGCCAACGCTTCCGCTACATAGGAGCCGACGCCGCCCAGCCCAAACACCGCCACACTGGCCTTTTCCAACCGTTCAACGCCCTCCTGTCCCAGCAGCATAGCGGTTCTTTGTCGCCAGTCGGCCATATTAAACCTCCCGTCGGCAGACGAGGCAGACCCATCCGCCCTGTTCCCGCCGGTCGCACACAGTAAAGCCGCAAGCGTGCAGGGCCGCCTGCACATCGGCCTCCCGCGTGTCGATGATACCGGAGGTGACATAGACCCCGCCCGGTTTGAGATAAGCGGGAATGGACGGGGAAAGCGCGATTATGGCGTCGGCCACAATGTTGGCGGCGATAACATCGTATTGACCGGTGATCCCTTTTGTCAGATCTCCCTGCATAATGGTGTAGCGGGGAGGCGTCATGCCTTCCCGCGCCCCGTTCTCCTGTGCGGTTTTGACCGCCAGCGGGTCGATATCCACACCAACCGCCGTTTCCGCACCCAACAGCAGGGCGGCCATGGAGAGGATGCCGCTGCCGCACCCAACGTCAAGAAAGGCCGTTTGGGGTGTGATACAGGACTCCAGCGTTTCCAGCACCAACCGGGTGGTGTCGTGCCCTCCTGTCCCAAACGCCATGCCCGGATCGATGGTGAGCACAGCACGCCCGTCCGCATGATCGACGGTTTCCCATGTGGGACAGATCAGCAGTTTTTGCCCAATAGGCAGGGGTTTAAAAAACTGTTTCCAGTTGTTGGCCCAGTCGGCCTCGCGTACAGCCTGGGTCAGCACTTGAAACGGAATGGCGGCCTCTTTCAGACGCTCCTGCAAAAATGCCACCGCCTCCGCCGGATTTCCTTCGGGGCTGACATACAGGTGAATGATCGCTTGCGTGCGGTCGCGTTTTAACAGGTCCTCATCAATTAAATCAATGTGCGCGATTTCGCGCGCGCCCTCTTCCAAGTCGCTATAATCCTCAATATACAAGCCATAAGGAACGACCATGTGCGCAATAGCCGCCGCCTTGTCCGCCTCTGCGCAGGGCACAGTCAGGCATACTTCCATCCAGTCCATAGTGTTATTGTCCTTTCACATACTCTGTCAGCGAATGCGTATCCAAACCCTCCCAGCCAGATAAAAAGGCGGCCAGATGAGCGGCGATTTTTTGGCATCCACCCGCCTCGTCGCTTTCAATATTCAGGGGCATAACCGGGTCATGGACGCTCAGCCGCAGCAAAAGCCAACCGTTTCCATCTGTTTTCCCAAAGGAAAGGCGTACCCCTTCACAACTGTCGTCGGCCACCGGCCATCCTTGACTGCGGGCATACTCTTCCAGAGCTTCGATTACCTGCTCTCCATAAGGACGGAAGTCCGCCGCGGTGATATGAAAGCGCAATTCCACGCTTTCCGCCGGTTCTCTTAGGCGGGCAATCAAGCTGTCAAGGGATTTTCCTTCACGGTGCAGCTGGGCCATTTTTATGATGATTCTGGTAACCAGATAAGCGCCGTCATCCAGAAAATAGTTGTCCTGCAGGGCTGCGTGTCCCGACGTTTCAATCGCCAGGGGAGAAGGGATGCCTTTTTCATTGAGCCGCAGGGATTCGTTGATGACATTTTTGTATCCGCGTTTAAAACGGCGGTGTTTGCCGCCCAAATTCTGTTCGATAAAGGCTTTCAAACCACTGGAGGTTATGGAATCGGTCACAATAGTGCCTCCGGGACAGGATTCCAGCGCAATGGCTGCCGCCAGTGCGACCAGCCGGTTACGGTTAATTTCTCGTCCCTGGCTGTCCACACAGCCGGCTCGGTCGACGTCGGTATCAAAAATAACGCCCAGATCGGCGCCGGCTTTTACCGTGGCGGCGCATACGGAAGCCATCGCTTCTTCGTTTTCCGGATTGGGGATATGGTTGGGAAAACGGCCGTCCGGCTCTAAAAATTGGCTGCCGGCAATGTCGGCCCCCAACGGCTGCAAGACGTCGTTCGCATAAAACCCGCCGGCGCCGTTCCCCGCATCCACTACAATATGAAATCCGCGCAGGGGCCGGTCGGCCTCCGTCTCGCCCAAGCCATCACAAATCAGGCGGCGAAGACGGGCCGCGTATGCCGTCATATAATCAGACACGCGGCATTTGCCCACTGATTTGGCAGCCAGAGGCGTCCCTTCTTGGGCAAAAGCCAGAATGGCCTCGATATCGTGGCTTTCCACGCCTCCATTTTTTGTGAAAAACTTCAGTCCATTGCGATGGTAGGGATGATGGCTGGCGGTGATTTGTACCGAACCGTCGCAGCCGAGATCAATGGTCGTCATAAACATCGCCGGTGTAGAGGCCAGTCCGCAGTCCAGCACGGACGCGCCGGCTGCCGTCAGCGCCTGAACCACAGCGTCGCGGATACGCGGTCCGGACAGGCGGCTGTCCCGTCCCACCGCCAGGCTCAACGCATTTGGCTCCTTCCCGGTTTTGCCGCAAAGCCATTGCAAAAAACCGCCGGCCATTCGCTGCACAGCCTCATCGGTTAAATCGACAGCCCCTTCGGCGCCATCCAGAGCCACCCCACGGATATCGGTCCCGCTTTTAAAATGTTTCCATTCATTTGAAAGCATAATTAACCCCCGTTTACATTAGACTAAGTTGTAATTTATTATAGCCAATCGAACAAGTAATGGCAAGAAAAAGGACGGACAGTTATGAACCATCTCATTGAATTGCAAAATGTTTATAAAATATACCAGACCGGCACCGAGCAGATTCGCGCTCTGGACGGCGTGACACTGACCATCGATCCTGGGGAGTACGTAGCCATCGTGGGGCAATCTGGCTCCGGCAAATCGACACTGATGAATATTATTGGCTGCCTCGATGTTCCCAGCAAAGGCGATTATCGACTGGAAGACCAGAATATCCTGCAAATGAGCGACAGCCGGCTGTCGGATATCCGCAATCACCAGATTGGGTTTGTGTTCCAGAGCTTTCATTTGATCGGTGGGCTTGACGCGTTGGAAAACGTGGAAATGCCCCTGATCTATCGGGGAATGGGTCGGCGTTACCGCCGCAAAATCGCCAAAGACAGCCTGGAACGTGTTGGCCTTTCCCAGCGTGTCCATCACCGGCCGGCGGAAATGTCGGGCGGCCAGCAGCAGCGGGTCGCCATTGCCCGGGCGATAGCCGCCCACCCGCCGCTGATATTGGCGGACGAACCCACCGGCAACCTGGACAGCCATTCCCGCGAAGATATCATCAATATTTTGCAGGGACTCAACCGGGAAGGGCATACGGTGGTTCTGATCACGCATGATCCGGAAATTGCCGCCTGCGCCCGCCGGGTAGTCAGCATGCGGGACGGCCGCATTATAGCGGACGATTGGCATTAACCCTTAGCATCATACCAGGTCGCGCCAATATGCACGTCGGCTTCCATCTTGACCGACAGGTCTGCCGCCGCTTCCATCTCCTCTTGCAACAGCAGCGATACCGCCACCGCTTCCTCAGGAGGCGCCTCCACAATCAGTTCGTCGTGTACCTGCAAAATCAGGCGAGCTTTCCGGTTTTCGCGGCGAAGCCGCTGGTGCACCCGCACCATGGCGATTTTAATAATGTCCGCCGCGGTTCCTTGGATGGGCATATTGCGTGCCACCCGTTCGCCAAAAGAACGGGTAACCGCCTGCGTAGCTTTTAATTCCGGCAGGGGACGGCGGCGGTGAAACAGGGTTTCCCCGTAGCCTTTTTCCCGGGCTGTTTCAATCAGGCGGGTCATAAATCCATCGACCGCGCTGTAATGCTTTAAATACTCATCGATATACTGTTTGGCTTCACCGTAGGAAACATGGATATCCTCCGACAGGGAATGCGGGCCGATTCCATAAACGATACCAAAATTGACGGCCTTGGCGCGGGAACGCATCAGCGGTGTTACCAGCTCCGGGGGAACGTCAAACACCTGAGACGCGGTGATCGTATGAATATCCTGTTCGGTATTAAACGCGTCGATCATGGTTGGATCCTGTGCCATGTGGGCCAGAACCCGCAGTTCAATCTGGGAATAATCCGCGTCGCACAGCAGCCAGCCGTCCTGCGTCGTAAAGAAACGGCGCAGTTCGCGCCCCAGCTCCTGCCGGACAGGGATGTTTTGCAAATTTGGCTCGGTGGAGGATATGCGCCCGGTACGGGTTTCGGTTTGATTAAACGAGGAATGGATGCGGCCATCCGGGCCAATCACTTTCAGCAGTCCGTCGCAGTAGGTCGATTTCAGTTTGGACAGCATGCGGTAATCCAGCAGCATGGCTACCGCCGGATGGGCATCCCGCAGGGATTCGAGAACATCGGCGCTGGTGGAGTAACCGGATTTTGTTTTCTTTTTGGCGGGCAGCCCCAAATCCTCAAACAACGCTTTAGCCAGCTGCTTGGGGGAATTCAAATTGAATTCATAGCCCACCGCTTCATAAATGCTGGCCTGGATCGATGTGATGCGGACCGCCAGCGTCTCCCCAAAATCGGCAATGCTCTTGCCGTCTACATAGAAACCGACCCGTTCCATATCCGCCAGTACCACAG
Source organism: uncultured Oscillospiraceae bacterium (assembly GCA_900552115.1). Lineage (GTDB taxonomy): Bacteria > Bacillota > Clostridia > Oscillospirales > Acutalibacteraceae > UMGS1474. The sequence continues at coordinate 6,057 of URYP01000100.1, forward strand.
ACAAGGGGATTTCCACCGACCGGAGCAGATCGTCCTGCGCCTGTGACACCAGTTCCTCATTCATTCGTTCCGACAGGGAAGGAAAAAGCGCCGCTTCCCAGCCTTCATCATCCTGTGACGCGCCGGTAATACCGTATTCCTGAATCAATCGGGACAATGCATAGTCCGATGCCAGCGGATTGAGCAGATACCCCGCCAGCAGAGTATCCATTTGTATTCCCCGCGGATAAATGCCTTCTCGAAGCAAATACGTGTACCACGGCTTGCCGTCGTGGATGCTTTTTTTTATTTCAGGGTCTTCCCACAGCTTCATAAACGCGGGGAACAGGGGATGTACGGCCTCCACATAGGCCCGCGTTCCGCCGGCAACTACCCACAGGCCCTGCGGTTCGGCGTTTTCCCAAACTGGGAGCATCGCGCAAAGTCCGGTCGCTTTTGCTTGATCATATACGGTTTCTACGGATTCCATCCGCGGCAGGAGGGATACCTGGTGTGTTTCCGGTTCTGTCTGGGGCGCCTGGTCAAGCCCCCACTTCTCCATCAGTTTAAAAAGCTCCAAACGTGCCATCAATCGCGACAGATCCTCTTTTTGCGGTGGCTTTATAGCATAATCCGCCATATCGAGGGAAACCGGCGCCTTCCGGCAAATTGTTCCCAGGGTACGGCTGAGGTAGGCGCTGTCTTTACCGGCGCGCAGCTTGGCTTTTAGGGATTCGCGCAGGTCGCTGTCTTCCATCTGCTCATAGAGCGCGTCCAGTGAACAAAAGCGATGCAAGAGATCCAGAGCGGTTTTTTCACCCACGCCGGGCACCCCCGGAATGTGGTCGCTGGCATCGCCCATCAAGGCCTTCAAATCGATGAGCTGTTCCGGCGAAAGGCCGTATTTTTCCTGAATGGCGGCGCGGTCAAAGGTTGTGGTTTCGGGACGGCCCATTTTGGTGGCGGCCAGCAAAACCGTCACCTGATCGTCCACCAGCTGCAGCGCGTCCCGGTCACCGGTCGCGATGAAACAATCGCCCTGCTTTTTGGAGGCGTCGGCCAGCGTCCCCAGAATGTCGTCCGCTTCATAGCCTTCGCTTTCAACAACGGCGCAGCCCATCAGGGTCAGCATGTCCTTAATCAGCGGCATTTGTGTGCGCAGTTCATCCGGCATGCCTTTACGGCCGGCCTTATACTCATCGTACAGCTTATGGCGAAACGTGGGCGCGTGCAGATCAAACGCCGCAGCGATATGATCAGCGCCCGTCAAGTCTTTCAGTTTTTGAAAAATATTAAAGAAACCGACAACCGCGTTGGTATACTGCCCATCCTTGGTAGAGAGCAGTTTGATCCCGTAAAAAGCCCGGTTGGCAATGCTGTTGCCGTCCAGCAGCAAAACCCGCATCCTATCATCCCCGTTTTCCGATAAAATCGATATCTGAACATAGTATACTCTAAAGTATACCAATAAAATCAAACGATGCCAAGCCCGTTTAGCCTTTTATCCAAATTCGCCAAACTCTGCGCGGTTCCATTTCACATTTTTTTTGCGAATATACGGCGACAGGTCTTGCACAATATCGGAAAACTGCTTATAATAGGGAAGTGTCATCGACAGGAAAAGCATGGAAAAGCCGGTGGCTTTATCTGTGCAAAAACCGAAAGGAGAACCAATATGAACTATTCCCATGAAGTGGAACAAATGTGCATAGTGAAAAAGGGCCCGCATCATGGCCCGGCTCCCATTCCGGAAGAAGGCAAGTGGGTGCAGTCCACCCAGATTACCGATATTTCGGGACTGTCCCATGGTGTCGGTTGGTGTGCCCCTCAGCAGGGTGCCTGCAAACTGACGCTGAACGTAAAAGAGGGTATCGTGCAGGAAGCGCTGGTTGAAACCATCGGCTGCTCCGGCATGAC
>URYP01000101.1 GCA_900552115.1 uncultured Oscillospiraceae bacterium
CTCCGGCCCGGGTTTTCTGTAAAAGCGCTGTGTCTCCCGTTAGGCAACGGGGGTCACGGGAAACTGCATGATCTTTTTCGTGGAAAACTGCAAAATCAACAGCGCGTCGCTGGCCGTTATACCCGGCGTGCCGTCCACGTCCGCCGCCGCGCGCTGCACGGCGGTGAATTCGATTTTACCGGTGGCGGCCTGCAGCGCCAGCAACGCGTCCGAAGCGGTTACATGCCCGTCTGCGTCGATATCGCCCAATGTCGATGCCTCTGTAGCGGATACCTTAACCGTTACCGTATGCGCAAATAGTCCATAACCATACGAAATGTCCAGGAATTCCGTTTCCTCCGGCAGAGTCAGTTCCCCACTGAAAACATAATCATCCGCAGAGTTTTCCGTTACCGTCAGGGCGTATGTTTCTCCGGTCGTACGGTTGGTCACCTGCACACGACCGGTTTCGACTGCGGTATCGTCCATATTCAGCGGCGCTTTCAGTGAAACGGTGACCGTATCGCCTGCATGTGCCTCCGTACTGGATACCGACAGGTCAACGTCAGCCGCGGCCGAATAGGCCAGCGACGAATTCCACGCGGTATTATAGGCGACCCAGGCCTCGGTATACCCCGCCGGTGCGGTCGGGTCGCAGTGGCTCTCACCCGCAAAAGCCGCTTCCTTGGGCGAAGCGTCGATCCGTCCAGTGACGTCGGCCAGCACGCCGTTTCCGCCCATATATTTGGAGAACCAGCCCTGGTCGGCGCCCTCAAATTCTTCCAGATAGTCGGCGTTATAAAAGTAGGCGCGGCCGTAGGGATTGCGGCCGAACATGTCATCGATCGCCGCTATACCGAGAGCCTCCAGCCGCCGCGTCAATTCATCGTCGTCAAGCACCCTTGCGGCCGCATAAGCCGCCGCCTGCAGGCCGGCGGCACTGCCCGGCTCGTTCATGGCACAGCCGTCCCATTGCCCCGATGCGTCGGCAAAGGCCGCGCCCGTCCAGCAATCGAGGGCATCCCCGGCCGCCGTGGAGGAGGCCATCCGCATATCCCACTGGTTATCCGCGCGGGCAATCATGGTTTCCGCCCACCGGGTGATGGCCTCTTGCAGCCCCTGAGGCGCCCGGTCCGGATATTCCTCCAGAAAGTAGGCCAGGTTTTCCATCACCACGTGCTCGCTCATCCGCTGCCCTTTGGAATACTCCGGCGCGGCAATATCGATATTATCCAAAATCCATGCGCAGTTGTCATACGCCGCCTGGAAATAGGCCTCCGCCCCCTCCAGGCCGTCCCGCTTCAGGACCTCATACATCATTAAATTCGGCGTAACCGCGTGCGCCGGAGGGAGCTGCCCCTTAATGCCGCCCACCACCTGCTGTACGCTGAACAGATTGTTATCCTCTTTATTGTTGGTATCATCGTACAGATTGTAATACAATATACCCGCCGCCCGTTCGGTCCCTACCGCATGATAGGACAGGTTGCATCCGGATTCGCTCCAGATACGCATAGTCAGGTCGCGGATTTTCTCATACATATCCCGTGGCACATACTCGCTGATCGCGGGATAAGCATACAGGAACCACGCCAGCTGCTCTTTAATCAGCATGTGCAGCTTTTTCCCATCATTAACAGCCAGGTCGTAATAGCGCAGAGCGGCAAACTCCATCAGCCAGACGATATTCGGCTCATCCTGTTCCCGCAGTTCTTTGTATTCGCACTCCTCCGCCCTATAGACGTCGTAGGGCATACGGTCATACAAAGAGGGGTTGGCCATATACTGCAGCGCCAACGAGCTCATTTCAAAGGAAAACTGGTGACTGTCCCGCCAGCCGATGCCCTTTTGCCCCATCTCATACGCATCGGCCCGGGACTGCTCCATAAAATCCAGGGCATTTTCCACACTGGCCTGCTGCATCAGGTATTTGGCAATCTTAAAGCTATAAGAGGAAACCCCGCCGCATTCCAAATAGCACTCTACGGCAGATTCCGGCTGAAACCCGGTAAAATCCGCCACGCCGCCTTTGACGGCCCCTGTATACAGAACCAGCCCCGTGCCGGCGTCTTTTACGGCGAAGGGCGTTCCGTCCTCCACATTGACCACGGTGGCGCGTTTGGACTTCTCGGGTTCATAGCCAATCTGGTTTACCCGCACATACACGGTGCCGTCGCCCGTACCTGACCCTCCGGGCGCTACCGGGTCCGCCACGCCGGCGGTAGGTACAATTTTCATGCGATCGGCGGCAATCTTACCGCCGTCGGGATTGGCCACCGTAATACTGATGCTGGTCTCGGCCGCGGCGGCAACCGTCGCCAGCTTGTACCAGCCATCCGTCACGGCCGACTGGTCAAGGCTGGCCGTCCAGCGACCGCTGAGTGTGCTGATGGTGTAAACCGCCCGACCCGTTCCTTCCGCCGGGATATACGCGTACACGTCGTAGCGCGGCGAAGCGGGCGTCGAATCCGGCGGATAGGAGGCCCACATGGCGGACGCCTCCTCGTCCTGTGTTACCCGCGCCGTCTCCACCGTTCCGGCGCTCCAGCGGCCGGCCAGTTCGGAATACGCTTTGTCCCCGGTGGATACAATCACGCCGTCGGTCTCCGTCGTCACCGGTGACAGAGTAATAAAGTCGGCGGCCAACCCGTATTTTCCGGTGGAGGCTTCATTGGCTCCCACGCAGGTGAACGTCAGACTCGCCGTGGTCGAGGCCAGGGAGATTCTGCCTAGCGAATGGGTAAAAAAGCCCGTTTCGGCATTATAAAAATCCACAGTTGTGAGGGGAACGCCGTCAATGGATGCGGTATATACGCCGCGGTCAACATTGTCTTTGTCGGTTATAGACAGGTCATATACCCCGGCCTTGGGTACCGTCAGTGTGAACTCCAGCGTCTTGCCGACGCCGCTGCCCGAAACCACATTGACAAATACAAATCCTCCGCTGAATCCCTCGCCGCTGGCGCGCACTTCCCCAGCGCCGCCGGTGTAAATATCCTCCAGTTCCAGTATGATATCCCCCGCCTGCGCCGCAGCCTGCAGCCCAGCCAGAGGCGCCCCGCCAATCCCCACACAGGTGCAGAGCATACCGGCCAGCAGCCGCCTCAACATCATTTTTTTCATAATTCTCATCTCACTTTCTATAGGTTGTTGGTCTCTCCAACCGGGAAACTACGGATCTTTTTGGTCGCATATTGCAGAATCAGCAGCGCATCGCCAGCGCTGATCCCGTCCTGCCCATCGACGTCCGCCGCCATTGCCTGTACCGCCGTCAGGCTGATTTTACCGGTAGCCGCCTGCAGGGCAACCAGGGCGTCCACCGAATCCACTCGGCCGTCCCCTGTCAAATCACCGTATAGTACATCGGGATCAGGCGTCGCGGCATTTACCGTTATTACACCATTTGTCGGGCAAAGCGGCAGCTGCAACGGGGAATTGTCCTTTACCAGTCCGTTCACATCCGGCAGGCAGCCATACAGATACCGCAGCGTCACCTGTCCCTGGGCGGTTGTTTCCAATGTCAATTCAATGGTTTCCCCATCTTTTCGGCGGGCAGCGGCTATCCCTACCGCATCCCCGTCCGCAAACACCTCAAAACCGGTGATACCGCCGGTGGACGTAAAGTCGTCGCCGCCGTAATGCTTGACCGTTACATAAATTGTACTCCTATCCTTGCCGGCAAACGACGCGCCGATAATTTCCGGGCCCTTATAATAAGCGGCATCTCCCAGATAATACCGCACCGCATTGGCTATCCGCTGTCCTATAATTTCCTGGGCTGCGGAAGTATAATGCAAATTATCGGCATTGCGTTCCAGATCCATTTCCGTGGCTCCCATAATCAGGGTTTTGCCGTTGTCCGCCCGCGCCTGCGCACTGCGGATACCGGACATATACGGGTCTCGGCTGACATCCCAGCTTCCCGCCATGGCCGGCCCCAGTTGGCAGTAGATCAGAGGCACCTCATATCCCAGGTCCTGCTGATAATAGCCAATCAGGGTGGACAGCCCTTCCTGATAGGCCGCGGCATCCGTAGAACGGGAGACGTCGTTTTCTCCCTGGTTCATGATGATAAACTCAATTCCTCCCGCTGTTTGCGCGCGGTACAGGGAATTGCCGTACAAATTGCCCCGGTCCGCCGGATTATCGGCATTGCGTTTCAGCCAACCATTATTTTCTGCCATCAGCGAGGACCCGTTCTGCGCTGCGGGAATAAACCCAACCGGCAGGTCATAGGCTTGTATCAAAATATTGCCAATGGTGGGCACCATGGAGCCGCCGCAGCTTCCGCCGCCCACCAGTGAGGTGTCCCCGGCCGCATAAGGGTCCTCCAGATGCGACCAGATCTCGTTCTTAAAATTCGACACCCGGTCATCCGCGGGTATATAGTCTTTGTCCTGTCCCTGTCCCACCATGTTGGATTGGCCGATACATAAAATATTGATCCCAATACCCCAGCGGCTGTTTCCGTGTTCCTCTGCCAGCACGCGACCGGATTTATCCACGGCGCGCAGGAGGGTACGATACCAGCCGCCTTGGGGGATGTCGACCGAAACTTTAAAATCTCCGGTTGGAGGGGTAGTCTCCACGGGCGTCCAGTCCACCACGGTTTGCGCCGTGTTATACGATACCACGGACAATTCCAGCCGTTCCATCCCTTCAACCAGGGCGTTGCCGGCAAATACAGTTCTCTGGCTTTTGGTATCCGCATTGCGCTGAATCACTTGGCGATCGGCAAAATCCTGCAGGATTATGTGGTTGCGGACAGGCGGCTTTCCAAAAATAAAATCGTCAACCTTCATACGGCCATTATAATAGCGTAGTCCCGCAGCGCCGCTGCCGCACAGGACAGGACTTATAATCGTTGTATCAAATACCGGATCATTGTCAACCGTTACCGTCACCCGATTGCCTTTCAGCACAGCCTTAAGGCAGGCGATCCGTCCCGGAACCCATGTATAGGGTTCCGTAAGCTGAACCACCACTTTCCCGTCCACCATTTCGAGCAATTCCAGCCCCTTCTGTACAAACCGCACATGGCCGTAATTCTGTTCGTCCTGATAGCGGAACACCAGTCCCCCTCCACCGGCATCCTCGCTGTCTATGGTTATAAAGGCGCTGATCATACCGTCGGTTTCATTCTGCGTGGTTTTTAATATTCCCATGGCCGTCCCGCCGGCGGGCGCCGTCATGGTCAGTTGACTGTTCTCCAGGCAGTTATTCCCTGTCCAATTCCATGATGACGGCAGGGGGCCGCTGTTAAAATTGAAAGTATACTCCTTATCCTTTTGATAAACCGCGTCCAGATTGGGCTGAGTAGCCGCCATCCCCCTTTCCTGTGCAAACAGCCATGGCATCCATATTTCCGGCTGTTCAAACAGCCGCCGCTGGATATAATGGTCGTCCCCCTCATATTCCAGATAGGTTACCGTGCTGCCGGCTTGTTTCAAAGCAGCCGCCATTTCTCTGGAACCTGTTACCGGGACGCTGCCGTCATCATTTCCATGCAGCACCAGCAGCGGTATATCCCGTATGGCTTCAGCCCGGGAAGGGTCGCCGGCGCCGCACATGGGAATCGCCGCGGCAAAGGTATTTGGATACCGCATGATCGCGTCCCATGTACCATAACCGCCGAACGACTGTCCCATTAAATACAGCCGGTTATCATCTATGGCATACGTTTCCTGTAGCTCTGCAATCATACCCATCAGCATTTTCATGGAGACGCTTTCCGCAACCCTATCCAATTGGTAACTGCCCAGAGTCCAATTGGTGTTGACCCATTGCTTATCGCCGGGGAGCTGAGGTACCGCCACAATGCAGGGATACTCCTTGTTATCAATCAGAGGGTTTATCAGGGGGGCCAGGTTATCCAGCTGCTTTTTATTGTCGGTACCGCGGGATCCAGCCCCGTTAAGATAAACCAAAAGCGGATACGATTGTTCGGGCGTATAATCCGCCGGGATATACAGCCGGTATCGTAAGGGATCGCTTTGTATGCTGGCATCCGTATAGGTACACGCATACATGTCGGTCATCGTATGAACAGGAGCTCCCGGCAAATTCGGATCAGGCTCCGGTTCTTCTCCTGTTGCCGGCGACAGTGTGATATAATCGGCGGCCAGTCCGTATTTGCCGTTTGAAGACTTGTTCGCCCCAGCACATGTCAGCGTTAAAGTCGCTGTGGTGGATTCAAACGCGACTCTTCCCAACGGATGTGTATAAAAATCCGCAGCAGCATTATAAAAATCCACTGTCGCAAGCGTTTCGCCATCTACAGCCGCTGTGTAGATACCCCGATCGGCATTATCCTTTGTGGTGACAGACAAATCGTATACGCCCACGCGGGGAACACGCAGAGTAAACGTCAGCGTTATGCTGGGAATATCCTGACCGCCCGCATCCGTTACATTGACAAACGTATAACCACCGCTAAATCCGCCGGAGGAAAAATCCCCCTTCCGTTTCTCGAATTGCCCTTTTATCGGGCCGTCAGTCGTAATAGAGACACACACCTCGTCCGCTTCCGCTTCCAGCCGGATGTCTGAATCCGACTGAGCGGCGGCTGATCCGGTTAACGGCATCCCACCGGCCAGCAGACATCCGCTCAGCAGCATACCCAATAGACGGCGGCTTTGTTTTCGCAAATATTTCAAAATGGTCCCTCCTTCAAACTGGTTTTATTGACGTCAGGTTTCCCTTATGATAATATAATATCAAAGAATAACTCCTATGTCCTCGCCGATTATGCTGTTTTTCTACAGAAATGTGCAAACGAGGTGGCCGCAATGGACGATATTGAAGAACTCTATGAATATATTCTTTTTTTACGGGAGGACAAGGGACTGCGCGTGTCCCTGCACCCTATGGAATTTGACCGGGTCATCTGCGCCAGTAAGCTGCATCAGTTTAAGCTGCACGAAAACCCGTACTGCCTGTTTATAGGTACCCATTCTGCCCTGCACCAGCACTGCGTGGATAAGCAACACCGTGTGTTTGAACGATGCCAAAGCGGTGCGTTTTGCGGCACCTGTTTTGCCGGTGTAAAAGAATATGTGTATCCCATCCGTTCCGACAAGGCGAATATCGGCTTTATATGCGTAAGCGGCTACCGGGATGAGCACGCGGCTTCGTATCACAAACGGATCGCGGCGAAGTATGGCCTTGATCACGAAAAGCTGAAACAGAGCTATGCCGGACTGCGCGCGCTGCCGTCCCCGCAGGAAACAGCCGTGCTGATCGCCCCGCTTCAGCGGATGCTGGAACTGTGTTATATGAAAACCGCCGTCCTTCCTCATGCGGCCGAAAACGCTTTGTGTGAAAAAGTGATGTACTATCTGCAGCTACATCATACCCGCCGCATCACCATTGAGGAACTCTGCGAACAATTTTACTGCAGCCGGTCTTCCATCAGCCACAGGTTCAAGCAGTATACCGGGCAAACCATCACGCATTATGTCAATACCCTGCGGATAGAGGATGCCAAATCGCTGTTGTCCAGCACCCCTATGAGTATCGGGGCCATCTCCGCAACCATCGGATTTGAAAACAGCAACTACTTTTCCAACGTCTTTACCAAGGCTGTGGGACTATCTCCCACCCGATACCGTCATCAGCATCCTGTCCCGGTTGCCCCCTAAATGTATAATGGCGCCGGAAGCCTTGAAGGCTGCCACGCCGGTCTGCACATTCTCCACCGTGGGGTTGGCCTTGATTTTGCTGTAGATCTCGTAGTCAATGCCGGCATTCTCCAGCACATCGGTCACTTTCTTCGTTACATTAAATTTAATCAGGTCCGGGTCGGAGCACACAAAGCACTTTTTGAACCCGCGGCCTTTCACTTCACCGGCGATCTCCTGGATCGCACCGGGGCCGTGGTAACTGGTCTCATTCAATACAAATCTGTTTGCCATAACAAATTACCTCTTTTGATTGAAATTTCGGCGGCTTTTT
>URYP01000102.1 GCA_900552115.1 uncultured Oscillospiraceae bacterium
AATAAAAATGTGATAATGGAGGGAAATGTTCATTATATATAATAGTTCCGTAATTCCAGATCACAGCTCGAAAAATATCGCGAACATAGTGAAATGTGGTAATGTCAAGAAAGAGACAAGATCATGACACGAAGAACATACACAACGAAGTACAAGACCAAGCTGGTAATTGAGGTTCTGCAAAGTGAGAGGGACTGAATACTATCGCAGCAGAGAATGACAGCAGCCCTAACGCAGCTTTCCGGGAGGCAGACCCTCCCGAGCCCTGAAGGCACGGTACATGGTGTTAAGACTGCCAAAGCCGGAAATCTGTGCCACATCGCTGAGATTCAGCTCCGGATGGGTCAGCAGCTCCTTGGCCTTTTCCACCCGCAGTGCCCGGATGTAATTGACAATGGTCTCCCCGTAGGCATGCCGGAACATGGTAGAAAGGGTGCTTTGATGGATTCCCACCAGTTCAGCCGCCTGAGCCACCGACAGGTTGCTGTCGGTAAAATGACTGTCGATGTAATCCTTGGCCTGGCGGATCAGCTGTGTCATGCGGCTGCTGCTCTGCTGGGCGTAGTTCTCTTCGATTTCTCGGAAGATACCGCAGAGACACCAATTCAGCGATTTCAAATTCTGTGCTGCGTAGCACCGGCCTAGAATATCCAGCCTGGTCAGGAACTGGTTGTCCGCCACCTCCAGCTTTCTCAGTTCTGCGGTCAGAGCCTGGGCGAAAAGCAGCAGGCAGAAGTGAAAATTTCGCATGGAGGAGGCTTCGCTCTCTGCAATATACTGAACCCGCATTTTCAGGGTATGGCTGTCAATCACCTGCACAAATTCGGTATTGACCCCTTCCGGGAACAGCGGATGCCTCTCAAACCGCGGCCCCACCTGTTCCAGAGGAAAGGAATCCACATGATCGATAAACACCACCGCATGGGGATTGCCCATGGACACGCAGGTGATGGCCCACGACTGATCCCCCACGGCCAGCGGCACGTCGACGGCCCGTTCTCCCGGCAGCTTCACGGGAATGGCCTGCGGGCTAAGCGCCGCCGGACCCATATCCACGGTGACGGCCCGCGCTTTGCCGCCGCAGATGGCCAGGCGCAGCGTTTTGATACCGCTCAGGGTATCCACCGTTATGGTATCGCGTTTCACCCGGCCGCTGTCAAAGAGGTACTTGCCCACACAGCGGATGCCATTGCCGCACATTTTGCCCTCGCTGCCGTCCAGATTAAAAATACGCATTTGAGCGTCGGCCACGTTGGAAGGACCGATGAGGATCACACCATCCCCACCGATACCGGTGTGAAACTTGGACAGGCGCACGCTCAGGGTTTCCGGGTTTTTGACCGTCTGGTCAAAGCAGTCAAAATAGATATAATCATTACCGCACCCCTGCATTTTTACAAACCGCAGCTTCATGCTCTCCCTCCTCATATGATTGATGTCCACCAGCTCCACGCTGCCGGGACGGTAGCGGCTCTTCATGCTGGAGGCCAGAGCCGCCGCCGTGTCCAGCGAGGTTAGGCAGGGGATACCCCGCTCCACGGCTTTGCGCCGCAGTTTCACGCTATCCCGCGCCGGGATCCGCCCCTTGGCGGAGGTGGAAAGGATATACTGCACCTTCCCGCTTTCCAGCAGGGTCATGGTGTTGTCGTCTGATTCGTGTATTTTATCCACCTCGGCGACCGACAGCCCGTTGTCCCGCAGCACGTGGGCTGTCCCTTTGGTGGCATAGAGCGAAAAGCCAAGCTGGGCGAACGCCCGGGCCACATCCGCGATTTCCGCTTTGTCGGAATCCCGCACCGTTATCAGTACACCGCCCCGGGTTTCCAAATGATACCCCGCCGCCAACAGTCCTTTATAAAGGGCTTCCTCCATAGTATGGCCGATTCCCAGCACTTCACCGGTCGATTTCATTTCCGGCCCCAACTGGGTATCCACATCCATCAGCTTTTCAAAGGAAAATACCGGTACCTTGACCGCATAATAGGCGGAAGCCTGGTAAAGTCCCGTACCAAAGCCCATGTCCCGCAGCTTTTCACCCAGCATGGCGCGGGTGGCCAAATCCACCATTGGCACGCCGGTAACCTTGCTGATATAGGGAACGGTGCGGGAGGAGCGGGGATTTACCTCGATGACATAAATCCGGTGATTGTGGATGACGTACTGGATATTGATTAGGCCCCTGGTGTGCAGCGCCAGCGCCAGTTCGGTTGAATAGCGGATGAGCTGTTCGGTCTGCCTTTGGGACACGTTCCAGGCCGGATAGACCGCCATCGAGTCGCCGGAATGGATGCCCGCCCGTTCGATATGCTCCATGATGCCGGGAATCAGAACATCTTCCCCGTCACAGATCGCGTCGACCTCCAGTTCGGTGCCCATCAGGTATTTGTCGATGAGCACCGCGTTTTCTACCCCGTGCGCCAGGATGATCCGCATATACTCGCGCACGTCTTCCGGTGAAAAGGCGATGATCATATTCTGTCCGCCCAGCACGTAGCTGGGACGAAGCAGCACCGGATAGCCCAGCCGCTGTGCGGCCCGCAGGGCTTCCTCCGCCGTGAAAACGGTTTCCCCCTCCGGAGCCCGGATCCCCAGCCGGTCAAGCAGAGCATCGAACCGGCCGCGGTCCTCGGCCGCGTCGATGCTGTCGGCCGGCGTACCCAGTATCGGCACACCATATTGAGCAAGCGTTTTGGTCAGCTTGATCGCGGTCTGACCCCCGAAGGCCACCACCGCGCCCACCGGCTGTTCGATACGAATAATGTTCAGGACATCCTCCGGCGTCAGCGGTTCAAAATAGAGCCGGTCGGCGGTGTTAAAATCTGTGGAAACGGTTTCGGGGTTGTTGTTGACGATGACCACGTCGTATCCTGCCTGTTTGAGCGCCCATACGCAGTGGACGGAGGCGTAATCGAACTCAATGCCCTGCCCGATGCGAATAGGGCCGGAACCGAACACAATTACCGCCGGACGGCCGCTGCCCTTTTCGCGGATAAAGGCGGACGCTTCGTCCGCGTCGTCATAGGCGGCGTAAAAGTAAGGCGTTTGCGCGTCAAACTCCGCCGCGCAGGTATCCACCATTTTGTAAACGGCGGGCAAAGCGGGCAGATCCGTCCGCCCCGTGACCCGACGGATGGCGGTGTCGGGATAGCCGTACCGCTTTAGCTCCCGGTAAAAGCTGTCGCTCAGAGGCTCGGACGCCATACGCGCCTCCAGCGCGGCCAGATGGTCGAGCTTATACAGGAACCAGCGGTCGATGCGGGTCAGGTCATGCAGTTCCTCCAGCGGCTGTCCCCGCCGTATCCATTCGTAAACCGCGAACAGACGCTCGTCGTCCTGCGCGGCGATCTTGTCCCGCAGACCGGATGCGCTTAGGGTTTGCATGGCGGGCAGGGACAAGCTGTCCAAGCCGATCTCCGCGCCCCGCACCGCTTTCATCAGCGCCTGCTCAAAGCTTTGGCCAATGGCCATCACCTCGCCGGTGGCCTTCATCTGTGTGCCCAGGGTGCGTTTGGCATAGACAAACTTGTCAAACGGCCATTTGGGAAATTTCACCACCACATAATCCAGGGCCGGTTCAAAGCAGGCCATGGTTTTCCCCGTAACCTCGTTGCGGATCTCGTCCAGCGTATATCCCACGGCAATCTTGGCTGCTACCCGCGCGATGGGATAGCCGGTCGCCTTGGAGGCCAGCGCCGATGAACGTGATACCCGTGGGTTTACCTCAATCACCGCGTAATCAAAGCTGCCGGGATGCAGGGCAAACTGACAGTTGCAGCCCCCTTCTATACCCATCGCGTCGATGATTTTCAGTGCTGCGCTGCGCAGCATCTGGTACTCTTTATCGGCCAATGTGACCGCCGGCGCGATGACGATGGAATCGCCGGTATGGACGCCGACCGGATCGACGTTTTCCATGGAACACACGGTAATGACATTACCGGCAGCGTCCCGCATCACTTCAAATTCGATTTCTTTCCAGCCGGCAATCCCTTTTTCCACCAATATCTGCGAGATGGGCGACAACCGCAGGCCGCCCTCGGCGATTTCCCGCAGCGCGGCTTCGTCCTGCGCAATTCCGCCGCCCGAGCCGCCCAACGTGAACGCCGGGCGGACGATGACCGGATAACCGATCTCGCCGGCAAAGGCGAGCGCATCCGGCAGCGTGTTGACGACGCGGGAAGGAATCACCGGCTGGCCGACCGACTCCATGGTATCCTTGAATAGCTGGCGGTCTTCCGCCCGGTCGATCGTTTCCGGGTTGGCCCCCAGCAGACGGACGCCGCGCGCCTCCAGGAAACCCTCCTTCGCCAGCTGCATGGACAGGGTCAGCCCGGTCTGGCCTCCCAGGGTGGAGAGCAGACTATCCGGCTGCTCTTTATCTATAATCCGTTTTATCACATCGACTGTAAGCGGCTCGATATAGACGTGGTCCGCCATGGCGCCATCGGTCATGATGGTGGCCGGGTTGGAGTTGACCAGTACCACTTCCAGACCTTCTTCTTTCAGCGCCCGGCAGGCCTGTGTACCGGCGTAATCAAACTCCGCCGCCTGGCCGATGACGATGGGGCCGGAGCCGATCACCAGCACTTTGCGGATGGATGGATTCAGCGGCATGTGGACGCCTCCTTTCTTTCCCCCATCAGGGCGATAAACTCATCAAACAGGAACCCGGTATCCAGCGGCCCGGCACTGGCCTCGGGATGAAACTGCACCGAAAATGCCGGGATGTCGGTATAGCGTATCCCCTCGCAGGTGGCGTCGTTACCGTTTGTAAAGGATAGGATCGCCCCGGCAGGCAGCGTATCGTTTAGAACCGCATACCCATGGTTCTGGCTGGTAATGTAGACCCGGCCGGTCTCGGTGTCCCTTACCGGCTGGTTCGCTCCCCGGTGCCCGTATTTCAGTTTGCCGGTGCGGGCGCCCCGCGCCAATGCCAATAACTGATGCCCGAGACAGATGCCAAAGATGGGAATTGCCGCCTCACAGACCATATTCAGTTCCCGGAGGATGGCCCCGTTTTCCGCCGGGTCACCCGGCCCGTTTGTGAGCATCACCCCGTCCGGATGCAGAGCAAGGATATCCCGCGCGGGCGTATCCGCCGGCAGGGCCGTCACGCGGCAGCCCCGGCGGTTCAGCTCCCGGATAATGTTCCGCTTGCCGCCGAAATCCCACAGCGCCACATGGTATATCTCTGTATCCGCCGGATATGTCTCGGCTATCCGGCGCGTGACACGGTTTACGGCATCCCGTATCCGGTGGTTTTGCAGCGTACGGAGAAGATCGCCGGCATAGGGCGGCGCCTGCGCGGTGAGCAGTCCGTTCATCACTCCTTGTTCCCGGATGCGCTTGACGAGGCCGCGTGTGTCTACACCGCAAAGACCGGGAATGTTTTGGGCTTTTAAAAAGGCGTCAAGATCCCCTTCACTGCGGAAGTTGGAGGGATGTCGACACCATTCGCGCACAATATAGGCCGCCGGATGAACGCCGGCGCTTTCCAGATCCGGGGAAATGACCCCATAGTTGCCGATCAATGGAAAGGCCTGCACCACCATCTGGCCGCAGTAGCTGGGGTCGGTCAGGGTTTCGAGATAGCCCGTCATAGAGGTGGTAAACACCACCTCTCCCACCGTATGCGAAAGAGGGGCGCCGAAAGATTCTCCCTGCCAGGTTTCCCCATTTTCTAAAAGCAGATACGCCGGGGTTCCCATAGTCGATTCCTCCTTTATTGTCAGCCGCTGTAGGACTGTAAAATTTCTTCCGCGATGTTGACACGGGTCACCTGCCGGTCCATTGCCTGCTTTTCAATAGCCCGGTGAGCCTCCTCCTCGCTCATTCCCCCATATTGGATCAGCAGGCACTTGGCGCGGTCCACCAGACGGATTTCCCGGATTTTCTGCTGCAGCCGCTCAGCCTGTGGTACGGCCGCGCTCAGGCGGCGATGCACCACCAGCATCATGGTGACGGCGTCGCGGAACGCCTTTCGTCCAAAAGGAAGCGGCAGCACAAGAATGCCGCATTCCGTCATCGAGGCGGTGATTTCCGCCGCCGTTTCCGGCCGGGCGAGCAGCAGCACGCCTGCTGTCGACTCCGCCGCCATCCGTGCCAAATCATACCCGGTTCCATCCGGCAGGGGCGAGAGAATAACGGCCAGGGAAAAAGACTGGCCGGTCATTTGCCGCCATGCCTCTTTGCCGGTACGCACGCAGACAATTTCCGACAGCGGATAGTCGCGCAGGCACTCCATCAGTGTTTCCCGCCCTTTCTGACCTCCGGCCACCAACAATACGCGTTCCATACGCCTCACCCCTCCCGTTATATGGTACCGAAACAAGCCCCGTATTCCCAAGCCTGTGGGTCGGAAGCGGCCTCATACGCGTTCCATTCGTCCCACTTTAGCCTGAGATAAGCATCCCGGACGCCGGACGGCAGCCAGCGGCCGATAAAGGCGCTGTCCTGCGCCCGTTCCAGCGCCTCTTTGAGGCTTACCGGCAGGCGCTGGGCGGATTCCTCCGATGACTGGGACAAATCCCGGTTGCAGGGCGGCATAAGGCTGCGTTTTTGCTCCACCCCATCCAGTCCCGCGTGGATTAACAGGGCAAACGCCAGATAGGGATTGCAGGCCGGGTCGGGGGAACGCAGTTCCATGCGGTTGGCTTCCCCGGTTGTCGCCGGAATGCGGATAAGCTGGGACAGGTTGTAGCGGGACCATGTGACGTACCGGGGAGCTTCGAACGCGCCGAACCGATGATAAGAATTGGTCAGCGGATTGAGAAACGCCGTCATGTCGCCGGTCCGGTCCAAAATCCCCTGGATAAAGCTTTCGGCGCATTCACAGTGGCGGGGGCCGGTTTCAAACAGGTTTTTCCCGCCCTGCGCCAGCGACAAATCAATATGCAGACCATTGCCACTGTGTTCCGGGAGCGGTTTGGGCAGGAAAGACGCATACAGGCCATGCTGTGCGGCGACCGCTTTCACCACCATTTTAAAGGTCATAAAATTATCCGCCGCTGTCAGCGCGTCCGCATACCGGAAATCGATTTCGTTCTGGCCGGGGCCCTGCTCATGATGGGAACTTTCTGGCTGCAAGCCCATTTCCTCGAGCGCCAGGCAGATTTCCCGTCGTATATTTTCTCCCCTGTCCAGCGGGGTAATGTCCCCGTAAGAGCCATAATCGAGCGGTGTCCCGGTGGGATCGCCGTTTTCATCGGTATGGAACAGGTAAAATTCGCACTCGGTGCCGACGCGGCAGAGAAAGCCTTTGTCCGCCGCGCGCTGAACCGCCCGTTTCAGGACAGCGCGGCCGGAATACTCATATTCCGTGCCGTCTGGGCGGCGAATATCGCAGAACATCCGCATAACCCGTTCATGCGCCGGCCGCCAGGGCAGGATGGCGACGGTTGAACAGTCCGGCACGAGAAACAGGTCCGCTTTATCCTCATGGGCAAACCCCCGCACCGCCGCCGCGTCGAATCCGATCCCCTGCTCAAACGCCCGGGGCAGCTCGCCGGCCATGATGGCCCGGTTTTTCTGCGTTCCGGTAATATCGCAAAATGCCAGCCGGACAAACTTGACATCGTTTTCCCGGACAAAGCGCAGAACCTCCGCTTGGGAATCCTTCATAGCGCGCCTCCTTCTCTTAATAAACCGTGTAAAGCTGGCGATAGGGGTTGGAATTGTCGGGCCGGATCACCGTGAAGGGACAGGACAGAACGGCCTCCATACTCTCGCCGAACAGCCGGCAGAACTCCTCCAGGGCGGGCCGGATGTCCGCCATATCGTTTTCGCTGGCGGGGCGGGCAATCAACCGTTCGGACAAATCGGACGGCATTTGCCGCGAGCGCATCAAGATTCTGCAAAAAGGTTTATCTCGTTCACAGAAGGGATTTTTTCAGAGCAG
>URYP01000103.1 GCA_900552115.1 uncultured Oscillospiraceae bacterium
GTGTCTCCACTATTTCGCGGTAGCAGTCCGTATCCTTGTGGTAGCCTTACCTACCGGGTATATCGTATACAGGGTACGCCTTTCGGCGGATTTTGTCAAGAGGGCCGCCGCGGGTTTTTCATGGCATAGTATAAAAAATATTACCATACCGCCCGCGGGCGGAGAAAGGAAGGTTCCTATGTGGGATATCATTATTGTGGGAGGCGGCACTGCCGGACTGACGGCGGCCGTATATGGAGCGCGGGCTGGCAAATCGGTGCTGCTGCTGGAAAGCAGCCTCTATGGCGGCCAGATCGTCACGGCCCAGGAAATTGAAAACTACCCGGCCATTCCGCATATATCGGGGGCGGACTTTGCCTCTGCGCTTTATGAGCAAGCCAAGTCAATGGGGACGCGGTTTTCGTTGGAGCCGGTTACCGAAGTGCGTGCGGAGGGGGACGACCGCGTTGTCGTCACTGCGAAAAATGAGTACCGAGGACATACGGTCATTGCCGCGACCGGTGCGAAAAACCGTCCTCTGGGCCTTGAACGGGAGGAAGACCTGGTGGGGCGGGGCGTGTCCTACTGTGCGACTTGTGACGGAGCCTTTTTTAAAGGCAAAAACGTGGCCGTGGTCGGCGGCGGCAACACCGCGCTGGATGACGCCCTCTTCCTTGGCCAGCGCAGCAAGGTGGTGTTGATTCACCGGCGTGACGCCTTTCGCGGGGAACCTAGGAAAGCCGAGCTGGTGCAGCAGGCCGATAATATACGCATTCTGTATGACAGCGCGGTGACGGCTTTACAGGGGGAGGCCGCTTTGGAATCCATAACGGTGGAGCATTTAAAAAGCGGAGAAAAGCAGACGCTGCCCGTATCCGGACTGTTTGTGGCCATCGGCCAAATTCCGGACAACACGGCGTTTTCCGGGGTTGTCGATATCGATAAAGGGGGATATATCCTGGCGGATGAAACCTGCCGCACCCGCACACCCGGCGTATTTGCCGCCGGCGATTGCCGTACCAAACGGGTTCGCCAGTTGTCCACGGCGGCCGGTGACGGAACCATCGCCGCGCTTGAGGCCTGCGAGTATATCGACGCCCGGCCATAACCGCAAAGAATTTACGCTTTCCCTGCCGGTATCCATTGACTTTTGACACAATATCTTTTATAGTAAATAGGGTTGGCGGGTCTCTGTTCCATGGAATTTCCCGTGGGACAGGGGCCTGTTTTCTTTATTGCAAAGGTTACAGTTCTGTTTCCAAAAATAACAGAACTGTCATGCGTATATACCCGTTTATTTGGTATACTATTCTATGTATACATACCAGATAGGGGGGGCGTCATGACACAACGAAAGGAAGCGGCGGAAGTCCTGAAAAAAAGCCGCCGTACTGTGCTGCTGCTGTTTGTGTTGTTCTTTATATTGTTTGGCGGTCTTTCCGCTTGGGTGATCTGGTCTATGAGCCGGGAAGCGGTGCAGGAAACAGATACGGTTCCGCAGTCCATGACGGCACAGGAGGAATACTCCGAAACGGACGCGCGGACGCTGTTGCTGATAACCGAAGACGAGGGTGAAGCGCAGGGTTTTGTGCTGGTTCGCTTTGATCCGTCCTCCGCCCGGATGCGTACACTGGCACTTCCACGGGAAACGGTAGCCGCACAGGGCGGTAAAAATGAAAAGCGGCTGTACGAATTATATAAAACCCAACATGGGGCCGGGATGGAGACGTATATCGAGCAATTGACTGGATTTCCGCTGGATTTTTATGCGGTACTGAGCTATGACGGCTTGGAGGAACTGCTTAATTTAGCCCAGGATGGCCTGACTTTTACCCTGCCCGAAAACCTGAAGTATGAAATGGCTGGTTATACCATTCAAATCGGCGGTGGTGAGCAGGTGTTGTCGGCCACACAGGTGACCGATGTACTGCGGTATCCGGCGTGGAACGGCGGCCGGCCGCAGAGGGCGGCTGTACAGGCGCAGGTAATCAGCGCTTGTATAAATCAGTATTTTACCGCGGATGCCATGCAGGACGACCATGGGTATGAAGCCTGTATTGCATCTGCTGATACCAACGTGCTGCGTGAGGCCTATTACGCCTCACGCGAGGCGCTGACAGCGGTCGCCTCACGCAACAAAGGGGACGTATGTCAGAGCTTATCTGTCAGCGGCGAATATAAGGGCGACGGCAATAATGTACGCTTTTATCTGGATGCCGCTATCAATCCCGCCGTTCGTTCGGCCTTCGGCGCCGAGCAGGCGGAGGACTAATTTTAAAAACGTGTCAGGAGGAGGGAAGGACAGCGTGAAAAAACTTCTGGCCGCGGTGATGGCGGCTGCCATGCTGGTGTGCGGCGGCTGTCAGGTGTTCTTCCCCGAAAGCACGCCGCCGGCATCCGAGCCGAGCCAGTTGGAACAGAAAACGTGGAAATACCGGAAGGAATATGAAAACAAATGGTGCTACCAGCGATTGTCCGAGCCCTTGAGAGAGTGCTATTCCGCCCTGTATGAGGCGGTGATGGACAGCCGGTGGGCGGATACCGTAGTTACCGTATACAAAGAAGATGCCGGCGGGGACATGGACAGCGCCAAAAAGACATTTCCCGGAGTGCGTATCTCCCTGCCGTATTACCTGGAGAGCGAACAGGAGGCCAAACAGCTCTACCTGGCTTTTACCTGGGACAATCCCCAGTTCTTTTTTCTCAGCAACGATTATTACTATGAGGGATACAATAATGAGAAAACCGGTACGGTGGTTTGCCGCTCCCTCTGCCTGCCCTTTACGATGGGCGCGGAAGAACGCCGGCAGGTAAACGACCGGCTGGAAACAGCAGTTGAGGGATATCTGGCGACCTTGCCCGCGGGTGACGATTTTGCCATTCAGCTGGCTCTGCACGACCGGATGTTGGAAAAGTGCCGATACCATACCAAGGCGGGAGAAACGCATGATTTTACTACATATCCCCACGCCTTTACCGCGGTCGGCGCCCTGGTGGAAGGGCAGGCCGTGTGCGAAGGGTATTCCCGCGGGATGCAGCTGCTGCTGCAGAGGGCCGGTATCGACTGCACCCTGGTGACGGGAACCAACGAAAAAAATGAGCCGCACATGTGGAATCTGGTGACCATTAACGGCCGCAATTATCATCTCGATCCCACCTGGAATGATGTAAACGAGCGGGTGCGGCACACATTTTTCAACATAACCACGGAAGACATTACCCGTACCCATACAATCGACGCGGACATATTGGGCGTCGATACCTGCACCGCCACGCAGGACAACTACTATCGCCGCACAAACCGGTTTATCAATTATTTTGACCGGGACCGGATCGCGGCGGTGATCGCACGGGATATGGATGCCGGGGAAAGCTCAATCGACTTGCAGTTTGATGCGCCCGCGTTTATCAACGGCCAACTATTGATCAGCAACCGGGATCTTCTGAAGGAACTGATACGCAACCAGCAGATCGATGAAGAGGCCGACACTTGGAAGGATTATGATGTGTACATAAACGATGACTATTATACCATTACCCTGTATAAAAAGTAAAACCAGCGCGCGATCCGTCCGGACATATAACTTTTGTTAGGGGGCTGTCTAATGGAAGATGTTTTAGAGTTTTCCGGCAGGACGCCATTTAGAACATGGCTGGAGGAGCATTGCCTGAGAAAAACCGGCGTTTGGCTTTTGTTTGGCAAACCAGGCGGCCCGAAAACGCTTACGGCCCATGAAGCGTTAGAAGAAGCCCTTTGTTTTGGATGGATCGACGGACAGATGCAGAGCCTGGACGACAGGGCCTACAAAAAATATTTTTCTCAGCGCAGGGAAAATAGCAAATGGTCGGAGAAAAACAAAGCGCTGGCGGAAAAACTGGAGAAACAGGGGCTAATGACTGTCTATGGCCGACGAAAAATGGAACAGGCGAAGCAAAACGGCCAGTGGTACGCGCCCAAAACACCGCCGATTACACCGGAACAGGTCGCGGCTGTAGCGGAAATGCTGAAGGGCCATGCCCCCGCTTATACTAATTTTCTGGCCATGGCCGCTTCCGTACAAAGAACCTATACCCGCGCCTATTTTGATACCAAAACAGAGGCGGGGCGTGAAAAGCGGCTGGCATGGATGATGGATCGGCTCGATAAAAACTTAAAGCCTATGTAAACGGTGAGGCGGGGTTTATTCCCAACAACAAAACAGCCGTGCGGATTTGCGTTATCCGCACGGCTGTCATTATAGCCCGGTATAGGGTACAGCCTCCTCCATAGCCTCATTGAACACGGTTTGCAGCTGCTGCAAAAACCCCGGCGGCGTTTGATAGGAGGCGCCCCGATACCGTATGCCATCGGTTTCCACGGTAAAGATCAGGGGAGCGTCCGGACAGGTTACGGAAAAAAGGGTGCGGGACGAACCGGAGGAAGTGTTGTCCGATTCTTTCAAGTCCGCATTATTCCACAGCGACAATATTCGGCCAATAGAGCGGCTGTCGCCAATGATTTTTTGCACTGGTTTTAAGGAGGACGTACAGTCGACCAGCGTCATTTGCCGAACCACCTCTTTGGAAATCTCCTCCTTGCGCATGGATGGCACTGTTTTGGCGGTCGTTTCCTCACGGGCCGTGCCGAGGCAGCCGTTCAGCAGAAGAACACACAATGCCACTCCCGCCGCCGTGGCTATGGACCTCCAAATGGTCATAAGACATCAAATTCCTTTCTTCTCTGAAGCGTTGCCAGTTTCTACATTATCAGTATAGCACCGGTGCCAGAAATTAGCCAGAAATTCTCCATGTAATTCTTATGCCGCCTGCCGGCGGCGGAAATGGAAAAAGGGCTTGACAGAGCGGGCCTGCATATGCTATGATAAGGAACGCCTCAAACGGGAGGCTGCGTGCGGGTGTAGTTCAGTGGTAGAACTCCAGCCTTCCAAGCTGGCCATGTGGGTTCGATTCCCATCACCCGCTCCATTTTCCTTTCGGAAAAATATTTGCGCCTGTAGCTCAGCTGGATAGAGCATCTGCCTTCTAAGCAGAGGGTCAGGGGTTCGAGTCCCTTCAGGCGCGCCAGTTTATTATGGTGGATGTAGCTTAGTCGGTTAAAGCGCCAGTTTGTGGCACTGGAGATCGTGGGTTCGAATCCCATCTTCCACCCCACACCAAACGGGACATACGTCTTTGAGTATGTCCCGTTTCCCATAATGGGGTGTAGTCTAGTGGTAGGACAGCAGACTTTGACTCTGCCCGTGCTGGTTCGATTCCAGCCATCCCAGCCAAAAGAACAGCCTCCCGCACAGCGGGGGGCTGTTCTTTTGATGGGATAGGAGAAGAAGCGAACAGAAACGGCCAAAAGGAAACCGGGTGGTAGGCAATCCCGGGCCCGGCCGGCAACCGGAGCCGTTTCACAGAGCCATGCCCCCGGCATGGCTTATCGATGGTACTCCGTTGCGCCGTCATGATACTGTAAACAGTAAGGTGGGAATCGTCCTGGGGTCGCTCAATTTTCTTTATTCTTCTTGAGCAGCCAATAACATACGGCGGCGGCCACTGAAAATACGAGGCATAAGTACCATAGGTTTTCCCATTTAAAGCCGTTGTCTAACATCAGCCGGTATCCCCAGGTGGCGGGGACGATTTTCCCTATGGTCCCCAGGACGTCGGGAAGCAGATCCATGGGAAACATGATTCCGGACAGCATAATGGACGGTAAAAACACCAGCTGCGCAATCATCGTTAGCTTTGACTGGCTTTTTACAGCCAATCCCAACAGGCAACCCATACTTAAAGAAACGGCGACATAGATGGCAAGCGCCGCAAAAAACGAAGGGATATTGGCGGGTGGCGAGGCATCAAAGGCAATAGGAGCGATCAGGAATATAATGACACACATGATCATTAAGTGGACAAAGGCGGAAAGAACCATCGACAGCAGACCAAGGTACAGCGGAACGCCGTTTGCGGCATACACTTTTTTTATATCGCTTCCGAAGGTTTCAATGATCGAGGGAGGCAGGCCGATAAAGGCACCCATGGAAACGCCCATGATGGTCATCGATTGTATAAGGGTGTGTTTCATGTCCGGTGTGACGGACGTGAAAATGCCGCCCATAAGGGCAAAGAACAGAAGTGGTACGATATAACAGGTGACCAACAGCGATTTGCTGCGGATATCCAGTTTCCATTGCAAGGCTGCGTTATATAAAAAAGCGTTCATACATCTGTCCCCCTTGCTATTTCCATAAAGTGCTGTTCCAGGGAGCCCCTGTCCACGGTGATATCCAATACCTCGACGCCCCTCTGTTTCAAATCGCTGAGTAAAGCCAGCAGGGTGTCGACTATGCAGTCGGTTTCAAAGGCTTCCTTTCCCTGATCCGTTTTTATATGAATGGCATAGCGCTTGCCTATTTGTTCCGTCAATTCTAAAGGAGTCCCTATAAACACAATATTTCCGTCATTCAAAATCGCTATTTTGTCACATAAAGCTTCGACTTCGGCCATATCGTGGCTTGTCAAAACGATGGTTTTGCCCTGCGTCTTCAGGCGGCGGATCTGGTCGTGGAGCGATCGCCTTCCCTCTACATCCAATCCGGCGGTCGGCTCATCAAGAAACAGGATATCGGGATTGCCGATCAAGGCAAGCGCCAGATGCAAGCGCCTTTTTTGTCCGGTTGACAGCTGCGCATACGGCCTTTTTAATGCAAGTATACCGAGCGAATCAAGCAGGACATCGTCTACGGGGGATTTGTTCCATTTTGCAAACAGCTTTACGGCCTCCATGGCTTTCATATGGGCCGGCAGGGACGAGGATTGTAGCTGGATACCGATTTTGCCATGCAGTTTAACGGTTCCGCTGTCGTACGCTTTCAAGCCTTCGATACATTCCAGCGCTGTTGTTTTGCCAGCGCCGTTTACGCCGAGCAGAGCGAAGATTTCCCCCTGCTCTACGGTGAAATTCAAATTTTTGAGTACGTTGTGTTGGCCGTAGCTTTTTTGTAATCCGCAGACTTGAATCGCCTTCATGTCGTGCCCTCCTCAAAGGGATTTACCCCCTGTGCAGAAAAATATATATCAAAAGCCGATTCGAGATAGGCGCTGACCAGGGCCTGTTTTTCTTCCCACTCATTTTGTGCTTCGTCAAAACGGCCTATTTCCATCAGTTTGGGAAGGAGGCTCATGTCTCCGTCTGTAAACTCGTTTATCAACTCCCAGAATTTGCCGGCCAGATGCTGAGCTTTATCACTGTTCGGCGGTACATTGCTTTTTTGCAGCAGCAGGACCGCATCGCTCAGACGATTAAATTTTTCCATAAAAGCCAGACCGCTTACTTTATCAAAACGCATCCGGAGATGGTCGAGAATTTGGTCATCAAACCGTTTTATGAGGTAATAAAACGAATTGTTCATTTGCAAATTTACGATAATATCCGCGTATTTTTTGAAATCCACGGTATGCATCTGCAATACTTCTGCCCTCAGCTTTTCAATCTGTTCCAGGGATGCGGTCAGCGCGTCTATTTTTCCGCGTATATCCGCCGCTTGCTGTGTTAATGCGTCAGCCACATCCGCCGGCCGGTCAAGGGAAATCAGCCGGTTCCGAATATCTTTTAAAGAAAATCCAAGAGATTTCAGAGATAAGATTTGGTGCAGCTTGATAAGATCTTTATCCGTATAGAGCCGGCGCCCGCCGTTGCTCTGAGCGGATGGACACAACAGTTCTTCCCGGTCATAGTATTGCAGGGTACGGACCGTAACCCCCATCTTTTTGGCCACCTCGCCCACCGTCATGTACCCCGGCGGTATGGCTCTTAAGTCTTCCATAGTTATCACCTCCTGTGTTATTGTAACTCATGACGCAGCGTCATAAGCAAGTCTTTCCAAATTTTTATACAAAAGG
>URYP01000104.1 GCA_900552115.1 uncultured Oscillospiraceae bacterium
GACTGGACCGACAAGTATGGAGGCATCATCCTGAAGCAGCTCCGCAAGTTAGGTGTGACCGCCAACAGGGGCACGTCCTGCATGGGATTGTCGATCAGCCGCAGCAGGGATAGCGCCGCCGCCACCTCCGGCGCGGCGAAAAAGCCTCCGGAAGAAGCTGTCCACGCCGGGATACCACAGCGGGCCAGTTCATCCACATACACCGATGCGTGGGTGGATTTGCTGCGCAGTAGAATGCAGAAATCCCCGAACCGTGCCGGACGCTGCTCGCCGCCCTCGGTAATGGGCAGCGTTTCCATCCACTCCCGAATGCGCGCGGCGATCAGCCGGGCTTCCGCGGCGTCCTTGGTATCCAAATCGTCGCGGGAGGTATCGTCAACGATATAAAAAGCCGTCTCATATCCCTCCCTTTCCGGATAAGAGGCGGAGGGAATCAGGGCATGATGTTCATCATAAACAATGCCGCCCAAGTCTTCGCCCATCAGTTGGGAAAACACGAAATTGACACTGTCCGTGACGGTTTGGCGGCTGCGGAAGTTGTTTCCCAGCGTGATAGCCGCCGGGAAATGCGTCCCATCGTAATCCCGGTAGGCACGCTGGCGGTTCATAAATATCTCCGGCATAGCTTGCCGGAAACCGTAAATACTCTGCTTGACATCACCCACCATAAAAAGGTTTTGCTCCTCGCGGGAGATCGCGCTGAACAGGGCGTCCTGCGCGGCGTTGGTGTCCTGATATTCGTCCACCAGAACCTCTTCGTAGTAGGCGGCCAGTTCCTGGGCCAGCGCTGTGCGGGATACGTGTCCGTCCCCATCCTGTTCCAGCAGAAGACGCAGCGATAAATGCTCCAGGTCGTTAAAGTCCACCCACTGTTTCTGGCGTTTCCGGCTTTCAAAGGCGTCGCTAAAGCGACGAACCAGCCCGCACAGGGCCGAAACCGGCCGGCGCAGCGCGGCTATATCCTCTTGAAATTCGTCGGCGGTGCCGCAGAACAAATCGGGCAGCACCTGTATCTGTCGTTTTACGTCGTCCCGCAGGCCGGTGACCCTCTTTTTCAGAATATCGTCCGGATACTGGCGCAGGATCCCCAGACGGCCGAAAGATATTCCCCGCAGCAGTGCGATTCCCTCGTCCCAGCCGGCGGATTCAAAAGCGTCGGCGGTATCCAGCAGCATCTGCATATCCGCCTGAAGCACGGCGCTGTAAGCCTGCGCCATTTTTTCCTCCGAGCAGGAAAGCTCCCAAGCCTTACGCAGCATGGCAGCGGAGTGGCGCAGTGCTCCCCCGGCATGATTCCGTACCAACCTTCCCCACTCAGTGTTTTCCGGAAGGGCATCGTCTGCATAAAGGCTTTCCTGCACCCGCAGCCACTCGTCCGGAAAGGGATGGGACTGGATAAACCGGTAGAGCTTCAGCACCGCCTCGCCGAGTCCACGGTCATCCCGGCCGCTGCCCAATAAAGCGGCCAGTTCCAGAAACGCCGGGTCTCCCTCCTCATAGGAGGCTTCCAGCACCTCGCCCATCGCGTCTTGCAGCAGCAGCTGAATATCCGTATCCTCCGCCACCTTGAACTGGGGAGAGAGGTCGAGCAGGTGGAAATGTTCCCGCAGAAGGGATGAGCAGAAGCTGTGTATTGTACTGATGTGGGCGCGGGGCAGCAGCATCTGCTGCCGTTGCAGCCGGCGATTGTGCGGATCGTCCGCCATTTTTTGTGACAGCGCGGCCGACAACCGCTGTTTCATCTCAGCCGCCGCTGCCTTTGTAAAGGTGACCACCAGCAGGCGATCCGCATCGATAGGGGACTCGTCGTCCGTCAGACGGCGGATGACCCGTTCTACCAGAACCGACGTTTTGCCGGAACCGGCGGCGGCGGATACCAGCACCGTGCCGCCGCGCGCCTCTATGCACTGACGCTGGCGGGGAGTCCATTCTCGTTTACTCATGGGATTCCTCCTGTGCCGCCAGCTCCTTCCAAACAGCGGCGGCATCCTCTTGGGCGATAAACCGGACAGGCTGCCCAGCTTCAAATCCGCACACAGCAGCATAGTCGCAGTAGGCACAGGCGTCCGCCGCTCCGCAGGCGGGTATAGCGGCAATGTCGCCGCTCCGCAGCGTTTCGGCCATGTCTGTCAGTAGGGTTTCTACCCGCTTTTTCAGCTGCCCGAATTGCTCCAAAGAGGCGACGCTAGACCCGCGCGCCCACTCCTCCTTAGCCGTAAGGCGGGCAGGGATAAACAATCCGGCGGCGTCCGCCTCCATGGCGCGTACAATAGCCGGATGATCCAGCAGCAGCCCATTCATCCGCATAGCCCGAACATCCTCCTGTTCCAGCTCGTCCGCACCCGCGTGCCGGTCGACTTTAAGCACCGGCAGCTTGGCCGGCAGATACAAAAGCCCTGCGGGACGCACCGGGCCATAGCGTTTCTCACCGTTCTGCCAGATGGACATCATATATATGAGCATTTGCAGGTTGATGCCCTCCACGACATCGGAGAGCCGGAACTGTTTGGAACCGGTTTTATAATCGATAATCCGAACATAGGAAACGCCGTCCTCCTGATAAACGTCCACCCGGTCGACCTTGCCCTGTACGCGGACACGCCCGCCGTCGGGCAGGGTCAGGACAATGGGATCGATCCGTTCGGTGGCGTCCGGGGACAGGCTGCCGATTTCCAATTCAAAATCAGTGGGAACGAACCGACTTTGACGCAGCTCGCGCACCACCTGCCACATCAGCCGTCCGCAGAGTGCCTTGAGGCGTTCCAGCAGGTACAGAAACCGGTGCGGCTTTTCCTGCGTGCCGCCCATGAATTCATCCACATAATCGTTTACCGTCCGGTCAACATCGGCCGTAACTTGTGCACGGTGCACCCTCTCAAAGCCGCTGTCTGTATAGCCGGGCAGCAAATGCTCCATCACATAATGGGCCAGCGTACCAAATTCAATTGCATCCAGTTCCGCCGGTCGGCGCGGGCGGGCATTCAGCCCGTAGCGGCAGAAATAAGCGAACCGGCACTGGTGATATTGCTCCACTCGGGAAGGGGAAAGGCGCATGTCTTCCCCAAAAAAGCGGCGGGCCGAGGCGGTATCCTCAAAGGCGGCGGGCCTTTGATCCGCCGCCCGGGCCAGAATCCGCAGCTGCGAACGGCCGTCGGGATGCGTTTCCAGCGCCGCTTTCAACGAGGCATAAAACGCTTCTGTTTTGTGCCATCCCTTGGCCGCCTGATCCAGAGCATCCGGCACCGATTCAACCCAGGTATTTATATCCGCCGTGTCCAGACATCTGCACCCCGGCAGAAGCTTGCGGATCGTCCCGACCATCACGGAAGGCAGCAGCGATTCCCCGGCCGTATTAGTGCGGGCGAAACTGATGGTGAGTGATTCCGACGGAGCCGCCAGCGCGTGATAGGCGTACAGCTGTTCCTGCAGTAGCGCGTCGTCTCCCGTGTCGGACAGGGGCAAACCGGCGGCGATCAGCTGCTGCCGGTCCGCGGTACTCCAAAGATTACCGGCAGCCGGGTAGGCTGGAAAGACGCCTTCGTTGGCTCCCAGCACAAACACGGTTTTGGGGGTGGCAAACCGGATACGGTCCGCCCCGCCGATTTGGACCGCGTCGAGTGTCTGAGGAATGTCCCCGAGATCCGTAATGGATACCGCTAGGCGAAACAGCTCGATCAACCGGCTGCAGGGCAGCGTATGGCCTTTCAGTGTGCGGGCAAAGGTATCCAGCAGGGATATCAGCAGCGGCCATAAACGGGACATCCGGTCGGCCAGAGGCGTTTCCTCCGCACCCAGCATCCGCCGGGCCTGCAGCCGGAGTAGCCGGTCGGCGCGCACATCCAGCAGATAGCGGTAAACCGCGCGCGCAAACGCCTCGCCGTCCAGCTGCGGCCGGTGCAGGGCGGCCGCCAGGGTATCCAGCGGCGTGACCAGCCTCCGGCGCAGTTGGTTCAAATAGTTAAGCCGTTTCCGGCTGGACTCGTCGGCTTTCACGCTCAATCCATCCGGATGGTCGGTCCATTCCCTCCTCCAGCGGCTGCCCGCAATCCGCCAGGTAAACGCGTAATTTTCCAATAACGCGACCGAATGGGCGGAAAATCCGGTCAGTCCGGTTTTGGCCAAGCGAAGCAGCAGCGCCGTGTCCCAGTCACCACCGGCTACCTGTAATGCGGTCGTCGCCAGGGCAAACAGGGAATCGGACAGCACGTTCCGGCGACTGTCAAGGTAATAAGGGATATCCTGTTTGTCCAGTGCGGCGTCCAGGATTCCCTGATAATCCGCCAGCTGCCGGACAACAATGGCAAAATCGCGATAATGTAGGCCCTGTTCCCGCACCTGCCGCCGGATGAGCCGGGCGGCGGCTTCACATTCGGCGTAGAGATCGTCGCAGGATAGGAGAAGGACATCGTCGGTCGTTTGACTGTTCGCTTCTGCCAAAGGGGAAAAGGCGCCCTGCTCCACCAGGTTCAGGGCGGCGCTGGCCGTGCGGTGGCGCTC
The DNA here is from genome assembly GCA_900552115.1 of uncultured Oscillospiraceae bacterium. Classification (GTDB taxonomy): domain Bacteria; phylum Bacillota; class Clostridia; order Oscillospirales; family Acutalibacteraceae; genus UMGS1474. The sequence goes on from URYP01000104.1 coordinate 4,498, forward strand.
GGTGAGATACACGGGCTCACAGACCGCCACATGATTGTCGCGCGCCATACGGATCAGTCTGGCCGCTGTGCGTGTAACCGGTGCAAACGGCGATATGCCAGCCGTCTCGCCATCCAGCGTATCGGTGCACAAGGCCACCGTCAGGTGAGCGGACTGCGCGATCAGCCGCTGCAGCACCTGCATTTCCTGCCCGGTAAAGCCGTTGAACGAATCAATCGCAATCCGTGTATCAGGGGACAGGGGATGGCTGTCCAAATGGTCTGCCAGCGTGGACAAATCATCCAGCGGATCAACATAGGCCTGTCCGGCCAGTGCTTCATAAGCCGCCAGTATCAAGCTCAATTCTTTTGTTTTTTGCCGCAGCGCATTGTCTGGAAGCGCCTCGGCGGTTTCATCCAGCTGTTGGGGCGAGATGCCGCTTTGTTTACATTCCGTTAAAAGGGAAAGCAGGCAGTCAAGATAGTCGGAGTTGGCGGTATGCCGCCGGTATAACGTCAGTTGATCGGCACAGGACTGGAGCGCCTCGCTCATGAGTAGGGCGCGTACTGTATCGTCCATACGCGGCTCGCCGCGCGGCGGACATAAGGTTTCGGCCAACCGTGTAAAGCTGATAACCTGTACATGGTTGGCGGCGGCGGTTCCCAGGCGCTGTAGCAGCGCCCGTTCGCTCTCAAAAGAAAATTGTTCGGGAACCAATAAAAAAAGAGGGCCGGATGCCGTTTCTGCCCAAGCCGCCATCTGGTCGTAGATCCATGACGTTTTGCCAAAACCAGAACGGCCAAGTAGCAATTGGAACACAGCGTTTCCTCCTTATCTGTGGATACGTCCGGCCAGGAATTCCTCTGCGAACCAGACATGCGGCAATGTGAATTCCTTCCCGTTTAAATACTCCAGATCCTCTGCCGGCGATGTAAAGGCAAAGGCCAGTTTGTAGGAGCAGAGGGCTTGCTTATGAAATCCCGTTCCCTTGTTCAGGGCATTGCTTCCGTATTTGCCGTCGCCCAGAAGCGGATGCCCGATTGACGCGAGATGGGCGCGGATTTGATGAGTGCGGCCGGTGAGCAGGTGCACCTCCAGCAGGGACAGGTTGTTTTTTTGTTCCACCACGCGATACGCAGTCAGGATGGTGCGGGCGCCGGGGGAGGGTTTGTCTGAAATCGTTACACGATTGTGGGTCTCGTCTTTATATAAATAGCCTTTCAGGGTAGCCTGTGGTTCCGGCAGGCAGCCATGTACGATGCACAGGTAGTATTTTTGTATTTCACGGTCTTTCAGCTTCTGGTTTAGTATCCGCAGGGCAGCCGCCGTTTTAGCGGCAATGACGATACCGCTCGTATTGCGGTCAATACGATTGACCAGAGCGGGCGTAAAGCTGTTTTCCTTTTCAGGATCATAGTCGCCCTTTTCATACAAATACCGCTGTACACGAAACAGCAGGGTGTCGTTGTATTCGTGCTCGTCGGGATGCACCAGAACGCCAGCTTTTTTATTGAGCAGCAGCAGATGATCGTCTTCATATACAATATCGAGCTGGGTGGAAGCGCGCAGAAAATCGTAGGCAGGCGCTTCCCGAATTAAAAACTCGTCCTTGACGTAAAGCGCCACCTGATCGCCCTCCTGCAAGCGGGAGGAAACGGTACACCGTTTGCCGTTTATTTTGATGTCCTTTTGACGGATGTATTTATACATCATAGAGACCGGCAGACGCCGGAAGGTCTTGGTGAGAAATTTATCGATCCGCTGCCCGGCATCGTTTTTCTGAATCGTCAGGGTAATCACTTTATGCCCGCCTTCCCGGTGTCGTAATTTCTTATATTATAGCATAAACCGTCCTCTTTTCAAATGAAAAAAAGTATGCTATAATAACCCCGCAAAACTATATCGTTTTACATTCTTAAACAAAATTCAGGGAAAAGGAGACATAATCATGATCTCTCAGGATCGAGTTATGGACATATTCAAGGAAGCGGGTGTTCTGCTGGAGGGACATTTCCTGCTCACGTCCGGCCGGCATTCCAACCGCTATCTCCAGTGTGCCAAAATTTTCCGTAATACCCGTTACAGCGAGGAGCTTTGCGCGGCCTTGGCGGATTATTACCGTGCGGACGGCGTGGAAGTGGTTATCGGTCCGGCTATGGGCGCGGTGCAGATGGCGTATGAGGTCAGCCGTGCGCTGGGCTGCGAGAACTTTTTCGCGGAGCGCGAGAACGGCGCCATGACCCTGCGCCGTGGATTTGCGGTGCGGCCGGGACAGAAGGTGCTGCTGGTGGAAGACGTCATTACCACCGGCGGGTCGGTACGTGAGGTGCTGCAACTGGTGAAAGAGGCGGGCGGCGAGGTTGTCGGCGTGGGATCGATTGTCGACCGCACTGGCGGTAAAATTGATTTCGGCGTGCCGTTCCATGCGGTAATATCCCTGGATGTGGAATCGTGGGAAGCGGCGGACTGCCCCCTGTGTAAAGCGGGAGCCGAACCCCCCTATAAGCCGGGTAGCCGCAAATAACAGCCGTCCGCAAGCGATCAAATAACAGAACGGAAGGAGGGCGGCGGCGTGGACAATTCCCAGATACACGAAGGGCATCGGAAACGGGTCAAAAAGCGATTTTTGGCCGAGGGCCTGTCCCATTTTGACCGGCATCAAGTTGTGGAATTGCTGCTCTTTTTCGGAATACCGCGAAAGGACACCAATGAACTGGCTCACCGGCTGCTCGACACCTTCGGTTCCCTGTCCGGCCTGATGGACGCACCCTATGAAGAGCTTTGCCGGGTGGAGGGTATGTCAGAAAACGCGGCAGTGCTGATTTGCTTTTGCAAGCAGCTTGCCCGGGAATACGCTTGTGACCAGCAGCGTATCGGCACGGTATTAAAAAGCCATCAGCGTATGGGGGAGTATGCCGTCCCCTTTTTTATGGGACTGGACCACGAGGCGGTATTGCTGGTTTGCCTGGACAATCGTTACCGGGTTCTGCACAGCGGCGTGTTAACCGACGGCAGCGTTAACGCGGCGGAAATCAATACCCGCATGATTTTGCAGAAAGCCCTGCGCCATAACGCCACGGCGGTCATTATTGCTCATAATCATCCCGGCGGCAGCGCCGTGCCCTCTTACGAGGATGTGATGACCACCAAATCGCTGAGGGAGGTTCTGCTGCCGGCAGGCATCACCCTGCTGGACCATATTGTGGTGGCGGGAGAAGAGTTTACCTCCATGCAGAACACGCCCATGTGGGCGCCCCTATTTGATTTGTAAAGCGTACAAAACGGCACGGCCCGAAAGGGC
>URYP01000105.1 GCA_900552115.1 uncultured Oscillospiraceae bacterium
GGTGCTGCGGCAGGAAAGCCCTCTGCGTTCTCCCGGTTCCTTTCCTATATGAAAGCCAATCCGGTGGTTGCCTGGGTTTCCGGCGGTGGGCTGCTGGCGGTGATCGCCCTTTGTATTATCCTTCCTATCGCGCTTTCTGGCGGAGGGGAAAAAAGGCCGACAGGAGGGGGCGGCGGTGGGAATACGCCTGTCATCAGCCAGCCGCAGACGAGTAATCCGGAACCGACAACAGACCCAGAGCCTACTACAGAACCTCCAGCGGAAATGGTGGCGCAGGATCTTGGCATCCTCAACGCTACGATTGAGATCCCGTCGGATTATACGAGGGTTGAGGAGGGGACGATTTTTATCAATGAGGCTAAAGGCTGCGGTATGATGATGGATTATCTTTGGAACATTGACGGACCCATCTACTCCCTTGCCGATGTGGAATCCCAGAGAGAAGCTATTGCCGCCAACCTGATGCAGAACCTGTTTGAAGTTTCGGATTATCAGATCCTTGCTGCCGGACCCGATCAGGTGGGAAGCGCAGGCGCCTATCAAATCTATCTTGAAGGCACCGACAGCGAAGGCGTCTCCAACGAAGTGGTCATTATGGCGGTGGAGGGGTATGATTTCGGCTGTTATTTCATCATCACGAGCTATCCCAAGGGGGACAAAGCCGCCGAAGCGGAAATCCATTCCATCATCCAGTCCTTTGAGAGCAACGGTGCGCCGGAGACAACGTACAAGATGTACTATGGCTCTAAGAGCGGCGTCAAGGTGATTGTGGACGATGCCGTGGCAGCAGGACGCGTGATGGACACGACTGTTAACCTGGGAGAGGCCGGAGCGGCGGCCGAATTGGTTATTTACCCAACGGACGCGGCAATGGAAGCCGGCTTTGGGAGCGCTACGCCGGACAGCGGGATTGTGGAAATAGGGAATGCCGGCCAGCTGGGAATGAGCAGCCCGGAGGAGGTCTTGCAGTTTCAGAGAGACGTGGCGTCTAGCGCGGGCGTTTCCGTAGGTGAAACATACACGTCGCAGTTGGGCGGCGTGGAATGGCTGTGCATGGATTGGACCATGAATGAATTTACGTTCAGTGTTGCCTCCGCCATGATCGACGGCAAGTGTTACGCTGTTAGCTGCATGTTCAACAGCTCCAACAAAGATGCGGTTGTCGCTTTGCATCAACAGGCCATGGCGTCCGTCCGTGCATGGGAGGGATAACCAGCATGGAAGATCTTATTCTAATTCTCGTTCTGAGCGGCATCGGCCTTGTCACGCTTCTGGTTTCCGTCTGGCTGTTCTACAGGAAGAAAAGAAAAACGACGGAGAAGAAGAGAGCCTGCACGGCGGAATGCCGGGCGGCCATTGTGGACGCAGTAAACTATCATGTCAAAAGTAAGTATCGTCTGGCAAAGGCCGCGGGGGCTGTTTCCGTGGCTCATCTTCTCAGCGGTGCAGGCGGCTCCGTTGGGAAAATGGCTTCCCTGGGGGTGAAAACGGCGACGCTGGGACTCTATTATTATCCCGTGTACCGGTATACCTACCGGGGAGAGACCTATGAACAGATCGGCGATGTCCCGGCAATGGAGGAACAGGCTCGGAAAAAGGTGGGAACGGAGCTTACGCTTTTTATCGATCCGGCCAAACCTACCAGCTTTTACTGCCTGGAGGAGGAAAAGGGTTACTTTCAGCAGCGCCTTGCCTACCTGATCGTCGCTCTTCTCGTCATTGCGGTTTTGATTATGATTGGAGTCATGTGGCTAACAATATAGCTTCAGCGCCTGCCGCAGCGAAACCTGCGGCAGGCGGTTTCCCTAAAAAAGATTGGTGCGGGCGGAAAGGAGGGGGACGCATGAATTTTGCAGAGGATATTGCGTGGATTCTGATTGTATGCGCGATAATATATCCGCTTTGCGCGATATTTTTCGTGCCTGCCCACTTTTACAAGAAAAAGACGCAGAGAGGGAGCGGCTGCACGGTTTTTCTAAAAGCGACCGTCATCGAACCGCTGAGGATTCGGATCAAGCATTCCTACCATTATTTTATGATATACCAATACGAGTATATGGGCTACGTCTATCAAAAAAACACCGGCATCGATTTGGCCTATCATCAGGCGCAGAAGAAGATCGGAACTGAGGTGGAGATTTACATTGACCCATCTGATCCGGAAAAATACTTCTGTCCCGCCGATGTCAAGATGTATCGGATGATTCAGATCTGCCTTCTGTGCTGCGGGTGGCTTGCAATTGTGGGAACGCCCATCGCCTGTTTTATATTAGAGTATTTATATTAGAGTTATAGATTGCGACGATCCAAGACGCTGGGGCCGTATTCTGTTCGGTTTGTCTGGAGGAAAGGGAGAAACAGCCCTTGATTGAGGAGATGATGAATGTCTTTCCGTTCATTCTGGAAGAGCTGGGTATGATCGCGTTGATGGAAGTGGTTTTTCTGCTGTTGCGGGTGAAAGGCCGGGGCGCAAGTACAAAGAAGAGGAGTGAAACATGAACTTGGAACATATCTGCTATGGCTGCTTTCAGGAAAAGCCGGACGATTCCCCTGTCTGCCCCCACTGCGGGTTTAATGCGGAGGAGGAGCAGCCGTTTTTGGCGCTGCCCATGGGCGCACTGCTGAACGGCCGCTACATGACCGGAAAGGTCCTGGGCGTGGGCGGGTTCGGCATCACCTATCTGGGCTATGACCTGACGCTGGAGATTAAGGTAGCCGTCAAGGAATATATGCCCTCCGGTCTTGCTACCCGGCATTCCGATAAGTACAGCGTGGCACTGACCGGACGGGGCCAGGAGGATTATCAAAACGGCATGGAGCGCTTTTTAGAGGAAGCGCGGATCCTTGCCAAACTGCAGAATACGCCGAACATCGTGTCGGTGCAGAATTATTTTAAGGAAAACAACACGGCCTATTTCGTGATGGAATATATCGACGGCATGAGCCTGAAGGCATACGTTGCATCCCAGGGCGGGAAGATTCCCTATGACCAGGCGCTGACCATCCTGATGCCGGTGATGCAGGCGTTGACGCAGGTTCATGCCCTGAATCTGACCCACCGGGATATCAGCCCGGACAACATCTCCATTACCTCCAAGGGGGAGAGCAAGCTGCTGGATTTCGGCGCGGCCCGGTTTTCTATCGGAGATGAAAAAAGCGTGTCGGTCATCCTGAAACATGGCTACGCGCCGGAGGAGCAGTATTCCAGTAAGGGAAACCAGGGGCCCTGGACGGATGTGTACGCCATGGGCGCCACCCTGTACCGCTGCGTGACCGGGGAGCTGCCGCCGGATTCCATCATGCGGGTCCATAACGATACGCTGAAAAAGCCCTCGGAGCTGGGCGTTCCCCTGCCTCCGCAGGTGGAACAGGCGATCATGAAGGCGCTCGCGGTAAAAGCGGAGGATCGTTTCTCCACCATGGAGGCCTTTATTGAAGGGATTACCGGGAAAACCCCGGCGTCTTTCCATCACCGTACCATGGCTGTGCCATCCGGTCAAACGGCTGCAGGTTCCGATGGAAAGCCGGGGCTTTGGACCAGATTCCGGCGGAGCCATATCGGGGTACAGATCACGGCGCTGGTGCTGTGCGTTGCTGTGCTGGTGCTGGGCGTCTGGGGAGCAGTAGCGGGGATCGGTGCGCTGACCGGCGGGAAAGCAGAGCCGGGTTCTTCTGACGGGCCATCTGGCACTCCTTTCGATATAACAGTGCAGGAACCCGAGGGCGTAGACGATGTCGCCTTGCAGGACTACACTCAGGAGTATCTGAATATCACCATGGGGATCCCCCAGGGGTATGCAGAAACAGAGTCCGGCAGCGGAGCTTTTGCTTCATCGGATGGGAGCGCTACCCTGCAGGTGGGATTTTACGATAAGGCCGCCGGTTTTCCGGTGTATACCCTTTCTGATGTGGAGGAGAACGCGGAGAAATATGTCCAGTATTATATCGGCCTGCTGGAGAGCACCAATATCACAAAGCATGAGATCCTCAGCCGGGGTTACCGGGAGGGCAGTTCTTTGGACACCTACTTGATCCAGTTTTCTGCTACCGAAAGCGGAGGCACAACCATGGAATTTTTGGCGGCGTTCATCGAATGCCAGAACGGCTTTGGCTGCTACAATCTCATCGGCGCCTATCCCCAGGGAGATGAGAAAGCGCAGGCGGAAATCTTTGCAGCAATGGATTCCTTCCGAAGCAACGGTCCGGCGGGCACAATTTACCAGCGATTTTATGATGAAAATCTCCCGTTTCAATTCCTCTATTGGGAGGACGAGAGCGAGATTCAGTTTACTGTGCTCGGAGAAAGCCGGCTAAGGATGGAGAAAAGTACGGCTGCGGTTGGTGTGGAAGTGCAAAGTCAGCAGATAAGCGATACTTTCAATAAGGAAATCTGGATGGATGGTATTGCGGAAGTACTGGTCAAAGAATCTTTTCAACCGCGAAAAGAACGTTGGCAATACAAGAGCGGCGGAATTGACTGGATTGTTGATGAGTACACCTATACTGAAGATGACACCTATCTCAGCGTTTACGGCGGCGAGTACGGCGGCTTGGCGTTTGTGATTCTTATCAGTGCAGCAACAGAAGACGAGCTTTTCGACGGAATGCTGTTGGATGTGACCAATACGATTCGACCTGTGAAATAGATGACAGCCCCGTTTCCGGGGGAAAGGAGAAAAAAGTGCTGAGTTTAAAAAGAAATGTCAACTGTCCCCGCCGCATGGCTGTGTACGCCGTCTTTGACGTGCTGGACCGGATGGGCTGCCAATACGAGCAGGTGCTGGTCGGCGATATCAAGGCGGAGGCGAAGGTGCTGGGGCATACCAGTGAGTACGCCTTTGCCGTGACGGAACAGACCATCAACACATCGATCCTCCATGTTTCCATGCTCCGTCCGGCAAGCGGCCTGAGTGAGGAGGAAAAACAGCTGGCAGTACGTTATCTGGCAGACAGCGTACTGCAGCATATCGATGAAGTACAGGCTTTAGAATGAGGAGGAAGACGAGATGGCAAATGAATCGAGAGTATTCCGGCTGCCTGCCGGCATGAGTACCCAGGTGGTGGCAAACGCGGTGGAGGCGTTCCTTTCATCCGCCAAGGGGATGGAAGTACAGAGTGCCGAAACCACAGAAGGCTATGTGGTGCAGGGCCGTCAGGAAAAAGACGGCTGGAAGACCATTGCCGGCATGAGGATGGCTACGACGGTGCAGATGATCCGGATGGATGACAACTTAAACGTCACCGTGGGTCAGGGCGAATGGTCGGATAAGATCGGCGCCGGCGCGCTGGGATGGTTTATCGCATGGCCGCTGGCGGTGACTGCCGGTGTGGGCGCCTACAAGCAGAAAAAGCTGCCGGAAGAGATTTTCCAGGTGATTGAGCAGTGCATCGTCTCCGGCGGCCGCTCGGTGGTGGTGCGAAACGCCGGGGCGGAACTGAACGCGGGTATGGTGGTTTGCCCCGCCTGCAAAACCCAGTGTGCGGCCGGCGCCAAATTCTGCAACAACTGCGGGGCGAAGCTGGAAAACAAATGCCCCCAGTGCGGGGCGGAGATACCGCCCGGAAGCCGCTTCTGCGGAGCATGCGGAGCACCGCTTTCCTCGCAGGGCGCTCCGGTGCGATAAAGGGAGGAGATTGCGTATGCGCAGGGAAAAACCGCCGGGGCGGCAAAAAGGCGCACGGCTTTTCAGTATGCTGCTGGCGGTATGCCTGATGATCGCGGCCCTTCCCCTGTCCGTTTCGGCGGCGGGGGAATATGTGCCGGGAAATCCCCGCTGGTCGGGCTACCAAAACCAGGTGCAGTGGGGCCGGCCGGCAGGAGCGGCCTCCGGCGATAGCTTTGAATACGAGGCACAGCTGCTGCTGGGCGACGATGTGGTCGAGTCCAAGGCAGTGGAAATCGACACCTATTTGTTTTTCACAAACGATGTGGTGACGCGGCCGCAGGAAGAGTACACCATACGGGTGCGTGCCAGATGGATCATGATCGTGGGCGACCCGGACGGCCAGTATATGGTGGCGGACGTCGGCGAATGGGGCCCCTGGGCGACCAAGGCGGGGTCGGGCGGCGGAGAAGCCGAACCGCCCCATGAGCACAGCTATACCCAAAAGCACGACGCGGCACAGCACTGGCAGGCGTGTTCCTGCGGCGACAAAAAGGATGCGGCGGATCACAGCTTCGGCGCATGGACGGCGGATGGCAATACAGAGAGCCGCACCTGCACCGTCTGCGGCTACGCCGAGACAAGGGACGCCGCGCAGACGTCAGCCACCGGGGAAACCACGGATAACGGGCAGGATTCCGGCGGCGAAGGCATCGCGGAACTGACCGATGAAAATACCGGCGTTTCCGTCTCCCTGTCCGAAGCGGTTCCGGAGGGTGTGGAGCTGTACGCCGGCGTCATGGAGGCGGAGAGCCTGCTTGAAGAGAAGCCGGAGCTGAAAGAAGAACTGGACGGCCTGCTGTCGGTGTATGAGATCAGCATCCGCCAGAACGGGGAGCCGGTGGAAATCAAAGACAGCGCCATGACGGTGCGCATCCCGATGAACAGCCATCTGGAGGGCTACGCCCATTACCAGGCGGTGCGGGTGGACGGCGAGCCGGAGCGCATAAAGGCAAAGGCCGAAGACGGCAGCCTGGTCTTTGAAGCCGGCGGCCCGGGCCGGTATGCCGTACTCGGTTCCGATACCCCCTTCTCCGTTTCTGCAATCATCCAACCCGACCCGTTGCCGGGAGACGAAAAGGATGGAAACGCCGTCTACATTGTTCTGTTGGCCGCGATACCGGCGGCTGTCCTGCTGGCGCTGCTGCTTGTATTCTTATACAGGAAAAAGCGGAAGGCACAGGATAACCCGCCAGCCGGAGGAAAGGATCCGTCCGAACCGGACGGCGGAAATACCAAAAACTGATTCTACTTGTAAAGGAGGAAATGAAGATGTTTCGAAAAAAGAGTTTGCTGGCGCTGCTGCTGTCCTTATGCATGGTGGTAGGAATACTGCCGGCGACAGTGTTTGCTGCGGGGCAATATGTGCCGGAAAATCCCCGCTGGTCGGGATATGGAAACCAGGTAATGTGGGATAAACCTGCCAACGCATCAGGCAGCACGTATCTTGAGTATGAGGCGCAGCTGGTACTGAACGGCCAGGTACTCCAGACAGAAAGCGTTGAGATAGACAGGTGGGTATTTTTCGATTCGAAGAATATCACTCAGTCGAAGGATGCGTATACGCTTAAAGTACGGGCCAGACAGATTTACCTTACCGGCGATCCGGACGGCTATTATACCGTATGGAAGAGAGACGCCTGGGGCGACTGGGCAATCGGCGGCAATACCGGCGGCGGAGAGGGGCCTACTCCCCCCCATGAACACAGCTTCGGCGGCTGGAAAAATAATGGAACCCAGCATTGGAAAGAATGCAGCTGCGGAGAGAAATCTGAAGAGAGCCCCCATAACTTCGGCGAATGGGAGCTGATCTATTATGATGTAAATACGAAGTATGACGTATGTGAAAGGCATTGCCTTACCTGCGGCTATGAGCAGATTGATAGATACAGGGAACACCAACATTACTATACCGACGACTGGAGAAGCGGTTCGACTACACACTGGAAGGAATGCCTCTACTGCAAAGAAGTTAATCAAGATACTGTAGCCAACCATACTTTCGATGATTGGACGATAACAAAGGAGCCTACCACAACCGAAACAGGTTCCAGAGAACGT
>URYP01000106.1 GCA_900552115.1 uncultured Oscillospiraceae bacterium
CATCTTTCCGGAAGCGTATGTATTTGCGAATAAGCAGCGCCGCCATAAACACGAGCGCCGCGAAAAACGCCGTCACCAGAATCATGGACAAAATCGCCAGGATCCAGTCCACCACGGTAAAGCCGGAGGCGTAATCCGAAAGCTGGCTGCCGTAAAAGGGAATATTGAATATTTGTACGACGCCGTTGAACAGGCCGGATATAATCTGCCAGAAGCCTTCAATAATATTGGTAATAAAGGCGTAAAACCATTTTAAAAAACCATCCACGCGGGTTCCTCCTTTAGGCCGCCGCAACGATACGCAGGACGGCGGGCTTTTTACTCCGCCGGTTTATCCTCCGGATTATCCCGGTCGTCCGCCTGCTCTTTGAGATACTCCTCGATTGCTTTTTTACGGATCTCTTCCTCCTGTTCCTCGGACAGCGCGCGCCGGCCTCTGGAGGCCGCTGCCAGCACGATAAAGCGGTACAGCTCATAGAGGAAAAAGAGAATCAGGGGCAGCAGGATGCAGAGCAGGAAACCCGTCGACGTGCGCAGGAAATCAAGCGCGGAACCAATGCCGCCGATCCGTACGCCGGTATATTTGCCGATGACCATATCGTAGCGCACCAACTGGTCGTCGTTTTTCGTATTGGTTTCCTTATTGTCGCCGCGTGTCGTGTAATAGGTATAGCCGCCCTGCTTCTGCACATTGACGATGCGATGCGTGTTGATATCCTGCTGGCCGTCGTTGTTCAGGTCTGTTAAAAACGTAATGACGTCACCGGCCTGCAGTTCGGATTTTTCATCGCCGGACAGAGAATCGACAATGATCAGGTCACCGGCCTTAAAGGTATCCTTCATGGAATCCGACAGGATGGTTACGGGTACTTTGCCGAAAATGACCGGCACGCCCATACTGTTGTTTTGCGCGGAGATGGCAATGGCGGTGATGCACACGGCAAACGCAAAGAAAATCCAGATCACCACATTTAATACGATGCGCCATACTTTTTTCATATGTTATCCTCCAAGCCCCGATTCCGGTTATTTTGCGACAAACGCCAGATGAACCGAAAATGTCTTTTTTCCCATATTCATGGTACAGCGGCTGTCCTGCCCCTCGATCCAGATGCGCAGAACAATTTTTTGCACGGTCGGTTTCGTCAAGCCGTTTTCCGTGACCGGACCGGCCATCTCAACCACGCTTCGATCGGAGAGTCCGCCGCTGAACGTCAGGTAATCCGGCACGGCAAAGCTGTGCAATTCCCCCGTCACCACCGACGCCGTCTGGCGGTCCTCTTCGGCATACACAAGCGGTGTGTCTTCTCCCACCGCGTTTTTGGTTTTGTCCCCGTTTAAAAAAGCGACGCGCGCAATGGTATGGATAGCACTGCCGTCGGCGGACACAATTTGGGTAGCCGGCGGCCCGTCCGCCGTTTTGCTGAGGTGCAGCGACACGCCGGATTCGTCCCGCGTACGGAAATACAGAGGGACATCCAAATAATGCCCTTCGTAGCTGCCGGACTGCGCGGAAAATCCGATCGGACGTCCGGCGTAGAAGGTCGTCTCCTCATAGGCCTGCCCGTCGGCTTTGGCACGGGACGTCGCGTACAGCGTGTGGTCAAATCCCGCGTAAGTGGACGCCGGTAGAACAAACACCGGCCGGGACGGATCGAAATCGTCGATCTGTGAGGCTAGAACCACGTCGGTATCTATGTCCAGCGCCTCCGTCCATTCCGCGTCGGCCGCGCCGCCGGTCAGCGAAATCTGTATATTATTCGGTGTCTCCACATGCAGCGTAATGCCCGTGGCCTTGACGGCCCGGGCCGACGAAAACCAGGCCCACGAGGCATATACCAGCAACAGGCTGGCCATGCCCAGGCAGGCTGCAGACACGATCAATTTTTTTGTCATGGTTATTCTCATGGTTTCGTCCCTTCCGGGTTACAGGTGAAAAAGCCTTTTATCAAAGCCGGCCTTTTGCACGGTCCTGATAAAAAGCTTTTTCGCGGCCCCGCTCGGCAACGGGGCCGCTGAAAAAGCAAACGGTACAGACTAAATTACCCCTTACGGCGCATCCGTACTTGCCGTAGTGGTGGTCGCAACCGCCTCCGTGTAAGTCGCGTCCGCAAACCCAACCGTCATTTCGATTTCCGGCGTCACGCCGTCGGCGGGAGACACGCACTGTTTGTCCTGGCCTTCGAGCCATACGCGCACCGTGATGGCGACCGGGTTGCCATCTTTCAGACATTTAAACAGCGAATTTTTGTCATTCGCCGTAATTGCCGCGCCCTTCCAGGCGTTTTCTTTACCAGTCTCGCCGTTTTGCAGGCAATCCGCGGTCAGCGGCCCGGTAACCGTATCAAAATAATCCTCGGTCGTAGTGCCGGCATTGGTGGCATAGACGTTTTTGGTGTCCGCCGTCAGCAGAGCCGTACCATCCCCGTTCAGGACCGCGAAACGAGCCGCGCCGGACAGGGTTCCTGTCTTGTCCGAAATGGTGGAAAGCAGCTGCGCGACGGTAACGTCGACATCCTCTTCACCAGTGGTTTTCAGCCAGAGCTTGAAGTCTGCATAGTAGCCGGACTGCGCGTCAGTCAGCGCATCCGTGGCTTTGCTGAATTTGGTCTCCGCCACCGGGGCGCCGTTACTGGCGCTCTTGATCTGGTTGGGCGTATAGAAATTCAGGCCGTCCGCCGAGGAAGCGGGAATCAATTTATGGTCGCCAAAGTTCATGGTCAGCTCAACGGTCTCTCCAAAGGTACCATCCACTTTGTTGCTGATCAACAGGTTGGTGGGGGCGACAGCCTTAAGGGTGATTCCGGAGGCGGTTACGCTTCTGCTCATGGTAAACCACGCGTAAGAAGCGGTGCTGAGAACGACAGCCGAGATGGCCAGCATGGCAATCGCGGGAATCATCCTCCTTTTTGCGTTCATTTTCATCGCTTTCACTCCTAATGTAGTTTGTACTGCGCTGCCGATGCGCAATGTATTTCATGCCGCCCTCCAAAGGTCAAAGGACCGCAGGTATACCAAAGGGGGGTCAGGCCTCCGCTATGGAAAACTGCATACTCATTTTGATCCGCCCGCCGATGATCGCATCCACACAGTCGGGGTCGTTCCCCTCCAGCCAGATGACGACCGTATACTTATCCACACTGCCGGAGCTAAAATTCTTGTTCACCTCGCTGACAATGGTATCGCCGCTCAGGAAGGCGGTCGTCCCCTCCTCGGGGCCGCTGCCGTCCGAACGGGTCTTGGCGTAGGTGGTGGACTGGCCGTTCCGGTAGATCCGCAGCCGGATGGCGGCGTCGATATCGTTTGTAACAAAATCTATCGACACCTGGCTGCGGTAAGCGACGGTATCCTCGCCGACATTTTTGAGATAAAACGAATAAGCTATATAATTGGAACCGTTATGTGAGCCGTTGATCTGGTCAACATCGGCGGAAATGGATGTTTCGGATATGTTCGTGATCTCCTTGACCGCCTGCGCGTTTAGGCGGGATTGCGGCGTATCGAACTGGCCGGTTTCACTGAGCGTCAGCCCCTGTTTCACCATATCGTACTTGTTCACGCTCACGGTAAAGCTGCCGTACTGCCCGTACATATAAGAAACAAAATAGACCACGGAAATCAGGGTTACGAGGCCGATCGACGCCAGTCCCGCCGCTTTCATCAACACCGCATACCGTTTGACTTTATAGGAGGATCGCCTCAAAAATTGCTTATCTTCCATCTTACTCTCCATTAAACGGGGCGCGGGCACGCGCGTCCAAAGTCCTTGGGCGTATCAAATACGTCTTTTTAACGTGCCGGAAACCTTCCCCACCGCGCCCCAGCAGCCGATATCGAATAGTTCCCGCAGCATGTCTGTTTCCACATCCGCCGCAATGATCCTGGCACCGCATTCAGTCACCGCCTCAAAGGCAGGCGCCGTCACCCCGGTTTTGTCTTTTTGCAGACAAGCGGTCACGTAAGGGTCCATCCACACATAATCCGGCGCGAAATCCGCCAGCTTCAGCACCGGGCAGAATTCGCCCCCGAAATCCGCCAGCCCAATCAGGAACCCGCGCTCCCGCAGAGCATCCAGCTTCGGTCCCAGCGGCTCCAAGTCTTCGAACAAAATATCGTCCGCGAATTCCAGGCAGATGCGTTCCGGATGGGTAAAAGCGGCGGAGTCCATGAGTTTATCCAGTTTGGCGGCCAGATCGGTTTTCACCAGTGCCCGCGAAGGCACATGCAGGGAGGCCCAGCCGGCGCTGCTGTTTTCAAAATGAGCGCGGCTGAGGGCATGGAACATATGGCTAAAATTCCAGTAAAATAAATCAAGGCACAAATGATTACGCTCGGCCACGCTGGTATACTGCTCCGGCATCAGCACGCCCAGTTCGAGGCTGTTCACCCGCACAACGCTGCGGTAAGCCACCGTATCGGACAGTTCGGTGCCAATGATGTTCTGGAATAAAATTTCCAGCGGCGAAACGCCGCTTTGGAGAAAACTGTCCGCATTACTCAACACAAAAACCTTCCTTGCCGTCGGTATGTAAACAAAAGAGCCGCGCGAAACGGTTTTCCCGTCGCAGGCCGGCTTGCTAAATATAATCTGACTAAGCTAAGTATACTCAAACAAACTGGAAATAGCAAGTATTTTAAGCAAGATTTATGTTTGTATCAAACGAATACACGAGGAATTTGTCTTTTTCCGCTGGACATGGACGCCCGCTGGTTTCCCGCCTTCAGGGCCGGCATAAAAAGCTCTTATCACCATTATAGAGACTTCCGCGCCGAACATGCTAAAAAAAGGACACCCGCCCGCGGGTGTCCTAAGGTATTATTGAGCGCTACCGGAAAGACGGACGCCCCCATCCGGCAGGCAAGGCAGATGAGTCCGCGCATATTCCCGGAAGGATAAAAGCTGATCCCGGTCCCAGGCAGCGCCGCCGGTTTTCAGGCATTTTTCATCGACAGGATCCCCTGCATGATAGACGTGCAGGGCCTTGGCAATCAAGGGACGGTAGGAGGGCGGGAAATGGGCCAATCCCCACTGGCCGCCCTCATCCTTGCTGAAAGGGTCATGCCGGTTTTCCGTCAACGCCTGAAAAACCCGGCAAATATTCAGGATACCGTAATAGGGAGACTCCAAAATGTGTTCTCCTTCGACAATCCAACCAAAATCGTCCACTACCGCCTCCAGGAAGTCCTCCCACCGGACTTCGCCAAACGTGTCCGCAATCGGCTCGCCAAACAGCCGGGCACCCCGGCGGGGCAGGCAGAACAGATGGGCCTGCAAATCTGGATCGACCTGTTCCTGCCCGTAAACGACCTCATCATTCAGGATGCGGTTGTGCCAACTGGAACTGTAGTGCAGCTCATACGGCATCGGCCGGGGGACATCCCTGGCCGTATCGGCCGTAATCACGGAAAACTCGATGCTTCCCACCGTTGGACGGGTTTCGGCAAACAGGGCGATCTGATAATTCAGATTCCTAGCTGCGGCACTGTCCAGCTTGTTCCGAACCACCGCAATCATATCGATATCGCTTTTCGGGCGGTAATAACTGCCGGTCGCCAGCGAACCGTGAAGGTAGATGCCCCACACATTTTTGGCTAAAGTTTCCCTGACCAACCCGACAAAGGCCAGTACAAAGGCTTTTATATCCGGATCACAGTCCGGCCACTTTTGAGGGCGCATATCCGAGCTCCTTTACAATGGCTTACGC
Organism: uncultured Oscillospiraceae bacterium; assembly: GCA_900552115.1. Lineage (GTDB taxonomy): Bacteria > Bacillota > Clostridia > Oscillospirales > Acutalibacteraceae > UMGS1474. The sequence continues at coordinate 5,706 of URYP01000106.1, forward strand.
GGACGGGCCGCTCTGCGTTTCGTATTTCCAATCGACGATGCCGCCGAAATCATAGATCTGCGTATAGCCGAGCGCTTCCAGCTTATGGGAGGCCTGTTTGCTCCGGACGCCGGTACGGCAATATACCAGCAGCACCGCGTCCTTATCCGGCAGACCGGCCGGCGGTTCCGCACCGATGCTTTCGTTCGGGACAAGCACGGCGCCGGGTATATGCTTATCCGCGTATTCCTCCGCCGTGCGGACGTCTACAATGGTGACACCGCCCGCATCCATCCTGTCCTTTGCCTCCGCGGCCGTAATTTTGTGATAGGCCTCCCCGCCGGATGATTCGCCTTTCGACGTGCACGCGGCCAGCAGGAACGCGCAGGCAGCCAGCAGTACGGGCAGCAAAACAATGCGTTTCATAACAGCCTCCTTTTTTATCAGACCGCAAACAGGTCGTTCAGCGCCTCGGTCATGGTGGGATGGGTAAACACTTGATCCCGCAGGACGGTATAGTCCGCCCCCATGTCCATGGCCAGCTTAATGACATTAATGGTTTCAAACGATTCCTCACACAGCAGCATGGCCCCCAGTATACGCCCGGTGTTGTCATCGATCACCGCCTTCAGCAGCCCTTGCGGCGCTTTGAGCACCTGTGCCTTGGGAATAGCCGCCGCAGGCAGTTTGGCGATTTTCACTGTGTATCCCGCCGCTTTCGCTTCGCGCTCATTTAATCCCACACGGGCATAGGGCGTGGCCAAAAACACGCTGGTGGGAACGTTTTGCCGGTCTGCCGCCGTATATGGCCGACCGCCGGACAGCTGGGACCATACGATACGGGAATCATCGAGGGAGATATAGGTGTGCTGCGCGCCGCCGGTGACGTCCCCCATGGCCCAAACATTATCCGCGGTGGTACGAAGGTAGGCGTCTACCTTTACTCCGCCGCGGGATGTCCGCTCTATACCGGCGGCTTCGGTGTTCAGCTCCACCGTATTGGGAACACGCCCGGTGGCTACCAGCACGGCGTCCGCCTCCAGCCGATGCTCCCGTTCCCGCCATTCAAAGACAACGGCCGGACCGCTTTCTATTTTCCGAATTTGTGCACCCAGGCAGAATTCAACGCCGCGTTCTTCCAGAATCTCCCGGATTTGAGCCGTCATGTCTTCATCCTCTCTGGGAAGGAAGGTTTCTCCGTCCTGTATCACGGTGACCTTGCTGCCAAAGCCGCTGTACATGGACGCAAACTCCAGGCCAATATACCCGCCGCCGATAACGACCAGCCGCTGCGGCAGGTCGTCCCGCTCCATCAGGCCCGCGCTGGTATATACTCCGGCGGTTTCTTGCACGCCCTCGATTGGCGGTATCCGCGGCACCGAACCGGTATTGATGAATATTTGTCCGCCGGTGAGAGACAGCGTCTCGTTTGCCGTCTGCACCTCCACCAGCAACGGGCCGGCGAACCGGGCCGTCCCATTGTAAATCGTTACATTAGGCAAGCCAGCCAATTTGTCATAGTTCTTTTTGCGTAGCATGGCGGTCAGGCGCCGCTTTTCCTCCACCGCCTGGCGGTACCGGAAAGCCTGTTCCTCAAAAGGAGCGTCGGGGTCTATCCTGGAGGCGCTGCGGATCAGGGACTTGGATGGGATGCAGCCCACGTTGATGCAGGTCCCGCCATACATGCCGGGATCTTTTTCTATCAGGGCTACCGTTCTGCCCGCCTGCGCCAATTTGCCGGCAAGGGTTTTCCCCCCTTTGCCAAAGCCGATGATAATCGCGTCATAAAGCAGGGATTTCATGATTTGCCGCCTCCTCTATATGTTATTATTCCAATAACAGTTTCTATCTGTTATTATAGTGATTACATTTTGATTTGTCATGCATTTTTCTGTATTTGCGCTTTGAATTATAAGATGGACGACAAGCCGGGGAACCATTACCTGTTCTCAGTGAGCACCGCGTGAAAAAATATAAGCCGCCGGCCCCTGCTGAAAGGAGG
>URYP01000107.1 GCA_900552115.1 uncultured Oscillospiraceae bacterium
TTGTCCTCCTGACAGGGTTGCCGGATGCCGGTCTGCAAACTCTGCCAAATTCAAGCAAAGAATCGACCTGGGGCTGGTGGCAGAACCAAAGCCTCAGAAAAATATCATCTTTATTCCGGTTACACAGATTGAGGATATTTTCGCCGCCACGCCCTCTTATCTGGAAAATTTCCGCCTCAGAGAAGGAGGAGATTCCAACATATTCCAGTCCGGAAATATTATGCTGCTGGATAAGAATAATGTTACCAGGAATTATATTGATGACTATATGTCTCTTCACCAGATTACAGTCAACAATTATCTGGAGGTAACGACCATGGATCTGCTGATTGAATTTGCAAGAATCGGCCTTGGAATCGGCTGTGTCATTAAAGAATTTGTCAAAGAAGATCTGGAACAGGGGCGGCTTATTCAGCTTCCCCTGGATCCTCCCATCCGGAAACGGACCGTCGGCTTTGTATACCACAGCGGCCGCACGACCCGGGCTCTGGATACCTTTCTGGATTACTGCCGGGAAACCAGTCTGTGATCCGGTATCTTTAAAAGCGCTGTACAGATTTGCACTGCACAGCGCTTTTTGCTCTTCATTCTTCATTCCTTGCCGTCCCAAGGCCTTTTTTTACAGTATATCGGGGAAAATGAAACAAAGCTGCACACGGATCCTTCCGTGCACAGCTCTGTCTTTTTCAGATTTAGTTGTTGATCAGCTTTCCGCTCTCGTCGTTCCAGCTGTACATTTTGCGCAGCTCTTTGCCGACTTCCTCGAGCTGGTGCTCGGCTTTGATCCGGCGGCAGGCGTTAAAGTGGGCGCGGCCGTTTTTGTTTTCCGCAATCCACTTGGAGGCGAAGGTGCCGTCCTGGATCTCGGTCAGGATCTGCTTCATCTCTTTTTTGGTTTCATCGGTCACCAGGCGCTTGCCGGTTTCGTAATCGCCGAATTCCGCCGTGTCCGAGATGGAATAGCGCATCATCGAGAAGCCGCCCTTATAAATCAGGTCGACAATCAGCTTCATCTCGTGGATACACTCAAAATACGCGTTTTCCGGCGCGTAGCCCGCCTCGACCAGCGTTTCAAAGCCGGCCTGCATCAGGGCGGTTACGCCGCCGCACAGCACCGCCTGCTCGCCGAACAGGTCGGTTTCGGTTTCGGCACGGAAGGTGGTTTCCAGCACGCCGGCACGGGAACCGCCGATGCCCGCGGCATAGGCCAGCGCCACGTCCAGCGCACGACCGGTCGCATCCTGATGGATGGCGACCAGGCAGGGAACGCCTTTGCCTTCCTGATACTCGCTGCGCACGGTGTGGCCAGGGCCTTTGGGAGCAATCATGAACACATCGACGTCGGCGGGAGGCACAATCTGGCCAAAGTGGATGCAGAAGCCGTGCGCGAAAGCCAGCGCCTTGCCGGCGGTCAGGTTGGGCTCAATATCCTTTTTGTACATATCGGCCTGCCGCTCGTCGTTAATCAGGATCATGATGACATCGGCGGCTTTGGCGGCATCCGCCGCGGTCATGACCTTGAGGCCGGCAGCCTCGGCCTTTGCCCAGCTTTTGGAGCCGTTGTACAGGCCCACAATGACGTTGACGCCGCTCTCGTGCAGGTTCAGCGCATGGGCGTGGCCCTGCGAGCCGTAACCGATGATGGCGACCGTCTTGTCTTTGAGGACGCTGAGGTTGCAATCGTTCTGATAATAAATCTTTGCCATGATTATGTTACCTCCTATGCCGTTTGACGGCAGAATGTCTATGTGGATACGGAAAGCCGATGAGAATCAAACCGCCTGCCAGAGAGGCGGAAGACGTGATGCGGCCGGGCCTTTTTGTGAAAAGCGGCCCGATGAAATACCGGCACAGCGACCGTATCGGTGTGCCCGGTTGGATTCCCCTCGGCTAAGCCGTATGGACATACGCGGATTATTTATCCACCGTGCGGGTGGGGTCGGCGCCCTTTTCAATGGCGATCACGCCGGTACGCACCACTTCCTTGATCCCATAGGGACGCAGCAGGGTTTCCAGCGTTTCGGTGCGTTCGGGTGTGTCGGCAAACTCCACGGTGAGGCTGGTACGGGTGGCGTCCACGATGCGGGCGCGCATAAGCTCGGTAATCCGCATGATGTCGGCGCGCTGTCCGGCGCCCGCCGCCACTTTGATCAGGGACAGCGTGCGGGAGATGTAGGCGCCTTCCTTCAGGGTTTTGACCTTGATGACCGGAATCACCTTGTTGAGCTGCTTTTCCACCTGTTCGACCGTATACTCGTCGCCGTCCACCACAATGGTGATGCGGGAGATGGTGGGATCCTCCGTAACGCCGACCGCGAGCGAATCGATATTGAAGCCCCGCCGGGAAAACAGGCCGGATACCTTGGATAAGACGCCGGGGTGGTTTTCCACCAGAACGGACATGGTATATTTCATAAGACAGCCCTCCCTTACAGCGACGGATAATCGGGATGAACGACGCACTCAAGCAAATAGGGTTTATCGTCCGCCCACATATCGCAGAGCGCGGCGGCGGCCTCGTCGTTGGAGGACACCGACCGGGCGGCGATGCCGTAAGCTGAGGCCAGGCGCACAAAGTCGGGACTGCCATCCAGGTAGACGCCGCTGTGCACGCCGCCGTACTGATTGTCCTGCAGCTCCCGCACCATGCCCAGCCGCGTGTTGCGCATAACGATGATTTTCACACCGATTTGTTCCTGGCAAATGGTGCCCAGCTCCATCATGCTCATCTGGAAGGAGCCGTCGCCGCAGACGGCGCAGACTTGGCGGGTGGGATCGGCCATTTTAGCGCCGACCGCGCAGGGGATGGAGTAGCCCATGGTTCCCATGCCGCCCGAAGTTAGGAAACGCCCTTCGCGTATTTCAAAATGGTTGGCGGACCATATCTGGTTCTGACCCACATCGGCGCAGAGCACCGCGTTGGCCGCCATATGGCGGGAAAGCGCCCGCATAAAGGTTTTCGGCTCCACATACCCTTCCACCGGCGGGATGATTTTGGCCGCATAGCGTTGCCGGCGCGCGGTCACAGCCTCCACCCACTCGGCAGGCGCCTGGGCGGATACAGTGCCCGCCAGCGCTTCCAGCACCAGCCGCAGGTCGCCCACGATCGGGATATGCGCGGGGAGATTTTTACCAATTTCCGCTGGATCGATGTCAATATGGATCACTTTGGCGCGGGTGGCAATCTGCCCGGGGGCCGCCACCGCGCGGTCACCGACGCGTGCCCCGGCCATGATGACAAGATCCGCGTCGCGGATGGCTTTGTTGGCGGGGGGACAACCGTGGGAGCCCAGCATGCCGAGATTCAACGGATGGGCCGTAGGCAGCGCCCCAATACCCATCATGGTGGACACGGTGGGCAGCCGGGCGGCTTCCACCAGCGCCCGCAGGGCCTCCTGCGCATGGGAGGAAAACACGCCGCCGCCCGCGCAGAGTACGGGCCGCTTGCTGGCGGCGATGGCCTCGGCCGCCTTTTTGATCTGCAGGCCGTGCCCCTGGGTACGCGGCTTATAACCAATGATATCGATGGGGATATCGTAATTAAAAGAAGACAGCGTTTTCTGCTGCATGTCAATGGGAACGTCAATCAGCACCGGGCCGGGACGCCCGGTCCCTGCAATGTGGAACGCCTCCTTGAACACACGGGGGATGTCCGCCGCCCTGTCAATGAGATAGCTGTGTTTGGTGAACGGTTCCGCCGCGCCGGTGATATCCGCCTCCTGAAATACGTCCCGCCCCAGCAGGTCGCTGCGGACCTGTCCGGTGATGACCACCAGCGGGATGGAATCCATGTATGCCGAGGCAATGCCGGTGAGCAGATTGGTGGCGCCGGGGCCGGAGGTGGCCACGCAGACGCCGACTTTGCCCGAAATCCGCGCGTAACCGCTGGCCGCGTGGGCCGCGTTCTGTTCGGTACGCACCAGCACATGGTGGACCGGGCTGTCCGCCAGGCTGTCAAAGAACGGGCAGATGGCCGCGCCGGGATATCCATAGAGTACCTGGACGCCTTCCGCCTCCAGGCACCGCACCATTGCCGTAGCTCCGGTCATCATATCGCATCCGCTCCTTACTGGTGAAATTCAGTAGTATTATAGTCCTGTGCACAACGTATGTCAAGACATTTTTTGACTTTAGCAGATAAAAGTGACTGATTTTAATAGATTTACCACCAGTAAATATGAATATATTGAATTAGCAGGAAATAGATGGTATGATATAAAAAGATAACAAAAAGAATGAGGTTTAAACTCCATAGTTTATAGAGATGGGAGAATATTTGTGAAAAAACAACTACTGATAGGGATGGGAGGGCTGCTGGTGATTGGCGGCCTGTTGGCGGCCTGCTCTGCCGGTTGCCGGCAGGCGGATCTGAAACCGAATCCGGACAAAACCGCCACAACAACCAAGACTATTACCACCAAGTTAAGCCAAACATCAACCACGACATCCGAAACCATTTCACAAACAACGACCACAACCAAAATCAACCCCACGGGATACGTTGATCGCGTTGGATCAGAGGAATGGCCTTATCGTGATTTTAATTCCATTGAAGGTTTTATCCATTGGATTGAAAATCCCAACTTTAAGGTTGAAGAAAATCCATTTGAGCCAGAGAAAGACGAACATGGTTATGATGTGTATAAAAGCAGCTATTTTGAGGCGTTGTATCCAGACCATCAACAGATGTTTGCGGTAGACCGGTTTTATATGCTGCCTGATGTGCCGTCAGACTGGAAATGTACATATACATATATAATTGCGTCACAAGTTGGTTTTACCTATTCGGATAACCAAAATAACAAATATCATTATTCCTATAGCTTTTACAAACCCGGATTGTTTGATATTGAAAATTCAGAGTTTTTTGCCTTTAAAAAAACGTTTAACGATCAAGAATATTATGTCATAGACTATAGTCTATCAACAGTAGCAGAAAAAAAAGGGCGTAGAATTAAAACGCTTGTAAATGGCTATCTATGTGAATTCAAAGAAGAAACGTACAATCCTGACAAAAAGGACTCTGTTACGAAAGGATATGAAGATGTCATTTACAGCAAAGACACCGATCTGACGAATGTTGTTAGTAAAATAAAGTTTAAGCGAATCGACTTGCCGCCGCTGAAAGATGCGCCGTAACAATTTTTTTACAAAAATTCCCTTGCGCTTTGCATGAAAACGGAGTATAGTACGGTTAGCACTCGGGCAAGACGAGTGCTAAAACATTGCGTAAAGAGGGAATAAGCCATGAGAACCAAACAGTTTAAAGCCGAATCCAAGCGGCTGTTGGATTTGATGATTCATTCCATTTATACCCACAAGGAAATTTTTCTGCGGGAGCTGATCTCCAACGCCAGCGACGCGATGGACAAGCTGTATTACCGCTCGCTTAAAGAGCACCTGCAGGACGTGAAGCGTGAGGACTTTGCCATCGACATAGCCGTCGACAAGGAGCACCGCACTCTGACCCTGTGGGACACCGGCTGCGGCATGACCGAGGAGGAGCTGGAGAACAACTTGGGCGTCATTGCCAAAAGCGGGTCGTTTGCTTTCAAAAACGAGCAGGAAAAGACTGACGATGTGGATATCATCGGTCAGTTTGGCGTGGGTTTTTACTCAGCGTTTATGGTCAGTGACCTGGTGACGGTGATCAGCCGGCCCTACGGCGGCGACCAGGCCTTCCGCTGGGAATCGAAGGGCGTCGAGGGTTATACGGTGCAGCCCTGTGAAAAGGATTGCGTGGGCACCCAGATCATCCTGCACATCAAGGACAATACGGAGGAGGAAAACTACGACGAATTCCTCGATTCCTACCGCCTGCAGGCGCTGATCCGGAAGTATTCCGACTATATCCGCTATCCCATCCGCATGGATGTGGAGTCACGCCGCCCCGTCGAAGGCAAGGAAGACGAGTTTGAGACGGTGACCGAGGTCAAAACCATCAACAGCATGGTGCCGATCTGGCGGAAAAACCGCAGCGAGGTCGCGCCGGAGGAATATAACGCTTTTTATAAGGACAAATTCCACGATTACGAAGACCCGGCGCGGGTCATCTACAGCAGCACGGAGGGCGCGGCCACCTATCAGGCGCTGCTGTTCATCCCGGCCCGCGCGCCATATAATTACTATACCCGCGAGTATGAAAAGGGCCTGCAACTTTATGCCAGTGGCGTGCTGATCATGGACAAGTGCGCCGACCTGCTTCCCGACCATTTCAGCTTTGTCAAGGGATTGGTGGATTCGCAGGACCTGTCCCTCAATATCTCCCGCGAAATGCTCCAGCACGACCGGCAGCTCAAGCTCATCGCCTCCCGGCTGGAAAAGAAGATCGGCAGCGAGCTGCTCGCCATGCTGCGGAACGATCGGGAAACATATGAAGAATTCTTTAAAAACTTTGGGCTGCAGCTCAAATACGGGGTGTACAGCGATTTTGGCATGCATAAGGATGACCTGCAGGATCTGCTGATTTTCTGTTCGTCCCATGAAAAAACAATGGTCACGCTGGAAGAATACGTGGGCCGGATGAAAGACGACCAGAAGTATATTTACTACGCATGCGGCGAGTCGGCCGATCGGATCGAGCGGATGCCGCAGACCGAGCTGGTGCGGGACAAGGGCTATGAAATCCTGTATTTGACCGACGACGTGGATGAATTCGCGCTGAAGGCCCTGCATACCTATGCGGAAAAAGAGTTTAAATCGGTTTCGGGCGGCGATCTGGGATTTGAAGCGGAGGAAAAGCCAGAGGAAACCGAGGAGCAGAAAGACCTGTTCGCGTTTATGGCCGAAACGCTGGGGGACAAAGTCAAAGCCGTGCGGGCGTCCCGCCGGCTGAAGACCCATCCGGTCTGCCTGACCAGCGAGGGCGAAGTGTCGCTGGAGATGGAAAAGGTGCTGGACTCCATGCCCGGAAACGCCGGTGTCAAAGCCGAACGGGTGCTGGAGATCAATGAAAGCCACCCCCTTTTCCAGAAGCTGACCCGGCTGTACGCCGACGATCAGGAGGCCCTGAAAGAATACAGCGAACTGCTCTATGATCAGGCGGCGCTGATGGAGGGCCTGCCCATCGACAATCCGGTGGCCTTTGCCGAAAAGGTGTGCCGCTTGATGGCGCAGGACAACGCGTGAGAAGCCGCACCGCCCGGCACATTTTGGCCTGGGCGGCGCTGGCCGTCTGGATGGGCATTATCTTCTGGTTTTCCGCCCAGCCGGCGGCCGTATCCTCCGCGATGAGCGGGGGCGTGATTGAGCAGGTGGTCGGCAAGGTGACGCCCGGGTTCTCAGAGTTATCCACGGACGAACAGGCGGCCGTGGTCGCAAGCTGGCAGACCGCCGTCCGCAAGGGGGCGCATGTGGCGGAGTACGCGCTGCTGGGTGTTCTGCTGTGGGTCGCGCTGGGCGGACATGTGGCTCGCCAAAGGATACGGGCGGCTGTGTCCGGTGGAATCGGCCTTCTATATGCGGCCAGTGATGAAATACACCAGATCTTCGTCCCGGGCCGCGGCCCGGGTGCGGTGGACGTGCTGATCGATTTTTCCGGCGTATGCATCGGCGTCGCATTGGCGGCCGGGATAACCGCTTTGTGGCGGCGGCGCCAAAGAAAACCGGCATAAAAGGAGGGCTGCTCCCACGGGAGCAGCCC
>URYP01000108.1 GCA_900552115.1 uncultured Oscillospiraceae bacterium
TATTTATTAATATTTAGTTACCTTCTATGAATATATTATAATCTATAATGAATTAATGTCAACCATAAATATTTATATAACTGAATAAATTGTTAATGTATCTAGATTCTTCATTTTATTATGGTATACTTTAACAAACTGATAGAGGGTGACTGTATGGGTTTGAGTTATAAAAAGCTTTGGATTTTATTAATTCAAAAAGAACTGAAAAAAACGGATTTAAAAGAAAAATGCAAAATAAGTCCAGCAACTCTCGCCAGACTGGGCAAAGACGAGGCGGTTTCCATGGATGTGTTGCAGCGCATCTGCGAGGCGCTCGACTGCAATATCGGCGACATTGTAGATTACATCCCGGACAAAGACAATTAAATTCAAAAACAACAGGCGCGGCCAGCCTCCCCACAGGGACGACGGGCCGCGCCTTATATATGTCCAAAAACACGGTTGACTTTCCCCTTACGGCAACCTGTATAATGAAGGCACTCGAGTAGATAACACAAAGGAGGTTTCACCCTTGCTTTCGATAGGCGCCTTTTCAAAAATTAGCAACGTTACCACCAAAACCCTGCGCTATTATGATGAGATCGGCCTGCTGCGGCCAACCCACGTGGACAGCGCCAGCGGCTACCGGTACTATGACGTATCCCAGCTGCGGCGTATTCTTTTAATTACCAAACTGAAAAGCTATGGGTTTTCCCTGGAGGAAATCATCCAGGTTTTAAACGGCCCCGACGATCGGCTGCTCCTGTCCATCATCAAAGACAAGGAAGCGAAAACAAAAGAGCGTCTCTGCCAGTACGCGTTCATTCTGAAACAAATACGCGAGGATATTCGCCATTTAGAAAGGGGTATTGACCTTATGTCCTATTTTGACCAAATTGAAATCAAGCTTGTAGAAACCACACCGCAAAACCTTTTGTCCATCCGCCAGAAAATCAACGTGGAGGATTTTGGGAAATATCTGGGCAAGGTATACGAAACCATTCACAGAGAAAAGCTGACGGTGGCCGGGGCGCCCATGGCCATTTACCACGATGAAGAGTTTAACCCCGAAAACTACGACACGGAAATTGCCGTTCCCGTTAAAGAAGTGGTGACCGGCACACGCGATTTCCCGGGATGCTTATGCGCGATGGCTACGCTGAAAGGGCCTTACTCGCAGCTCAGCTCTATTTATTCCAAGCTCAAACAGTGGACGGAGGACGAAGGATACCAGATAAACAACTCTCCGTTTGAGGTCTATGTGACCGATCCCGCCTCCTGTCCGCCGGAGGAGTACGTCACCGAGGTGTATTTCCCCGTAAAGAAAATATAACGCATAAAAGGCGCCCCCCAAGGGGCGCCTTTTTCTATAGGAAATGCCCGGCGGCGAAGGTTCTCTGCCAGGTCCGCGGCCCATCGGCGCGGCTCAGTCAAACAGTCCGGTAAAGAAATCCACAATGCTGTTCCAAATCCGGACGAAAAAGTTCTCCTCTTTGTCCGGTGCGGTTTCCGTCTCCTCCGGTTTTTCCGCTTCAGGTTCCTCGGTCACTTTCATGATAAACGCCGAGGAAACCTCCGCCCCTTCGGGCGCGCCGGCATACGACTCCCATTCCGCCGCCTGCTGCTCCATGGCGTCTTTTACAGCCAGAGCTTGCTTTACCTGATCGACCGCGTCGGTCTGGGCCAGCTTATCCACGCCGTCGGTTTTGAACTGGCCCATGCCGCTATCCAGCTCACCCGATTTGTCGCTGAGCTGCCCGGTGGCCGATTGGAAAGCCGCCACGGCCTCCTGCACCTGGTCGGACGCGCCCGCCAGGGTTTTCATACCCGTGTTCAGGGTACCGGCGCCGCCCGCGACCTTATCCGCGCCGACGGACAGCGCCATGATTGCGCCGGTCAGCGTCTGCGGATTGGACAGGTCGTCGTCCGGGTTATACAGCGCCGCCGTCAGCTTGCTCATGCTGCCCATCAGCTGGGTGGACAGGGCGTCGATCTCCTCAAGGGACGCTTGCAGCCCGGTGATGGCGGACAGATCGAGCGAAGACAGCATCGCGGCAATCTGGCTGTTTGCCGCCTGTTTGATCGGTTCCAGATTGTCCATGATGGCCCCCGCCTGCGCCTGTTCCACCGGATTGTCGCTCTTGGCAAGCTGCGCCAGCGTTTTGCCGCCGGTGAGCACCCGCACCGCCACGTCGGCGGAGCCGTCGCTCACCTGCCCGATGGCCGCCGCAAGCTGCGTCTGGATCGCGGTCATATCCGGGAGCTTCAGCCCCGCAAGCTGCTGTTTCAGCGTCTCCATCTTAGTGACGAGCTGCTGCTGGAGTGCGGCGGAGCCGGTGATGCCGGGCACCAATTCGTCCTCGACCTGCCCCTTGAGCTTGGCAATGGCGTCGTCGAGCTGTTTGGCGCCGGTCTGCAAATCAGACGCGCCGTTCACGGCGGTCAGCAGTCCCTGGTCAAACGTATCGTAGCTTTTTTTGAACTCACCCATCTTGGCATCGAACTGGCCGAGTGCCTCATGAAGCTGTTGGGTACCGTCTTTCAGCTGCCCGGCAGCGGATTCCAGGCTGTCCATCCCTTCCTGCAGATCATCGAGCGTGTCGTTGAGGTCGATCTCTTTAAGATCGGCCAGGTTGGTGGCCGCGGCCGCCATAAACCCGGGGAAAGCAAATTCCGTCACATCCGCTTCAATGGTGAAGGTATCGACCAATTTGTCCGTGAGGTCTTTCATGCCCTCCGGCAGCACGCCGTCAAAGTTTTCTTTCAGCCCGGGCAGGGCCAGCAGGCTGACCAACTGGTTGGTGGCGTCGCTAATCACCGTGTTGTCGCCGGCGTGGACGTTGCGGAAGGTCTTGGTGGGAAAATCCAGCGCCATGGCGACCGCGAACGGGGTGTAGATGTCCTGCTCCCTGCCGTTTACCGTCTGTCGGTGCTTTTCGTTGTTGATAACACGAATGGTCATGGTCAGGTGTCCGCTCCCGCCGCGCAGGTCGGCTTCCTTCATCTCCTTGCCGTCCAGCTCATAGGTAACGGAGAGGGTTACCGGCGGGGTCGCGGTGGAAGTCCCGTTGTAATACACGTCTGTGTCAGCGGTATCCCAAGTTACCGCCTCCCCCTTCTGCTGTGGTTTCACCTCGGATTTGATGTTTTGGATATCGGTAAGGCGGCTGCGGTCGTCAATCCCTGTCAGTCCGCCGTCGCTGTGCAGCCAGCAGCTCACCGTCTGGGTGCGGACGGAGCCGTTCGGATTCAGGATCAGGTACACACTCTCCTGCTTGGACAGGGCGGCCTTTTCCGCCTGTTCCTCCGCCATGGCAACCGGGGCGAGGGTAGCGGTCATGAGTATGCCGGCGCTGAGCAGCGCCGATAACCCTTTTACAAACGTTTTCATACCACAGTTTCCTCCTTTGTTTGTTCAGCGAGGGCCGCTGGCTCCTCCGGTGCTTTTCTTCCTTTGGGCGGCCGGTTGTTCATCCAGTTGAAGCTGGTTTTTTCAATGAGTTTAGAGAATAGGATCAGCAGCGTGGGCAGGACAAAGAGAATGACGCCCATGCTGATCAGCGCGCCCCGGGCCATCATCAGGCAGAGGCTTTTAATCAGCTCCACCTTGGAGATCAGCCCCACGCCCACCGTGGCCAGGAAGAACGCCAGGGCGCTGGTGATGATGGAGGGCGAGCAGTTCTCGATGGAGAGCCGCGCCGCCTCCTTGACGTCGTGCCCATGCAGCCGCTCCTCCCGGAACCGATTGGTCATCAGGATGGCGTAGTCCACGGTGGCGCCGAGCTGGATGGTGCCGATGACGATGCTGGATATGAACGGGATGCTGGTGCCGGTAAAGAAGGGCAGCCCCATATTGATGGTTATGGCCGATTCGATGGCCAGCACCAGCAGGAAGGGCACCGACACGGATTTGAACACCAGCGCGATGATGATAAACACCGCCAGAATCGAGGTGATGTTGACGCTTTTGAAATCCCGGTCGGCCACGGCAATCAGGTCCTTGGTCATGGGCGCCTCACCGGTGATGTAGGCGTCCTTGTCATATTCCTTTAAAATGGCCTGCATTTGGTCGAGCTGCTCGTTCTGTTCATCACTGGCGGTCTTATAGGTGGAGTTGACCATCATCAGCTCCTTGCCGGCCTTGCGGAGCATATCCGTCAAATCCTGCGGCAGCATCTCGTCCGGGATAACGCCGCCCATGTATTTTTCCAGCGATATCACCTGGGCAATGCCGGGAAGTTTGCCGATGCGGTCGGTGATCTCCCCCATCTGTGCGTTGCTCAGGGAATCGTCCACCAGGATAAAGTCGGTGGCGGTCATATCGAATTCGTCCTTGAGCTTCTGATTGCCCTGTGAAGATACGAGGTCGTCCGGCAGGGTATCCAGCAGATTGTAGTACACGTCGGTGCGTGTTTGCCCATAGATGAAGGGGATGACCAGCAGGACAAAAACGATCAGCAGCGGAACCCGCCGGCGGACAACGAAGCCGCTCGCCCGCTTCAGCTTGGGGATAAACGTGCGGTGGCGATATTTCTCGATTGGTTTGTCAAACAGCATGATCAACGCGGGCAGCACGGTAACCGTGCAGAGTACGCCGAACACCACGCCCTTGGCCATGACGATGCCGATGTCCGCGCCCAGTGTCAGGCTCATGGTGCACATGGCGAGGAACCCGGCGATGGTGGTCAGCGAGCTGCCGGTGATAGAGGAAAACGTCTTTTGTATGGCGGTCGCCATGGCCTCCTCCCGATCGGGGCGGCGCGCCTTCTCCTCTTCATACCGGTGGAGAAGGAAGATGGAGAAGTCGGTGGTCACCGCGAGCTGGAGCACCGCGGCCAGCGCCTTGGTAATAAACGAAATTTCTCCCAGGAAATAGTTGGTGCCGAGATTGTAGAGCACCGCTACGCCGATGCTGGCCACAAACAGGAAGGGCACCACCGTGGACTCCAGGCTGAGGAACAAAATCACCATCAGCAGCCCGACGGCCACCAGGACGTAAACCGGCATTTCACTGTCAATCAGCTCCCGCGTGTCCTCGGACACGGCGGCCATGCCGCCGATAAAGCAGTCCTTATCGAGAACGCTTTTCATGGTTTTGATCGCGTTCATGGTCGTTTCCGACGAGATGGAATCCCCGAATGTAACCATCAACAGGGTAGCGTCGTTCTTTCCATAAAAAATATCCTGAACATCCTGCGGCAGCATCTCTTTGGGAACCGTAATATCCGCGATATCGTCCGCCCAGAGTACATGCTCCACGCCGTCGATTTTTTGAATGTCCCCTTTGAGCGTCTGTACCTGCCGCGCCGGCATATGCTCTATGGTCACCATAGCCGTGCTGGCCAGCTTGTAATCGTTTTCCAGGTATCGTTCTCCGATGACCGATTCCAGGTCGGAGGGCAGATAGCTGAGGATATCATAATTGATATGGGTCGCCATCGCCCCCAGGCAGGACGGAATCAGCAGCAGCACCGCTATAATCAGCACCAACACCCGCCGTTTGACTACAAATCGCGCCATGCGTTTCAAGTGAATCACTCCCATCCGATTCATGACTAACAGTCACTGTCGGCCAGTATACCCGTTTTCTGACTGTTAGTCAATATACAAATTGACCAATAGTCATAAAAATTGTAACCCTTTACTTTGTGCAGCGTTACAAGAATGCTCCGCAAAGCCGAATATTCGTTGCAATTCCGGGAAACCACACATATAATGAGGGTGGATTAAGAAAAAAGGTGATGACCAATGGCGGGTATCCGGGAACAGCAAAAAGCCGAAAAGAAAAAGAAGCTGCTGGACGCGGCCTACGATTGTTTTGTCGACAAAGGGGTGCATAAAACCTCTATCGACGACATCGTTGCGCGTGCGGGGGTGGCCAAGGGTACGTTTTATCTGTATTTTACGGACAAGTCGGACCTGTCCGATCAGCTTTGCGTGTCCCTGAGCAAAAAAATCCTGTTTCACGCCTACCATGTGGTCAAGCGGCAGGCCGTAACGGGCTATACCGCCACGGTACTGGCTTTTGTCGACGCCATTATCGAATACCTGAAACAGCACAAGCCCTTATTGGCCCTGCTGGAAAAAAACCTGTCCTGGCCCATTATTGAAAAAGAGCTGAGCGGTATGGAGGACGAGGAGTTCCGCCACATCACCGACCTGCTGCTGGACAACCCCCACCGTCCAAACGAATCGCGGGAAACCGCCGTAAAATACGTTTATTCCATTCTGGCCCTGTGCGGTTCCGTTGGGTATTCCAGCATCATCGATGAGCAGCCGGACACCATCGACAACATGAAGCCGGTGCTGTATGACATCATCGCCCGTATACTGAAATAAAAAAATCCCTTCCCCCTGATTTCGGGGGGAAGGGATTTTTAGCAATACGGGCGGTCACTCGCCGCAGCGTCGATTGCCAAACCGGCCGGGGCCGGGTACAATATCTGTAAACGGCAACTAAAACGATTCACAGTCCTACGAAGGAGATTAAACCATGGACACGAACAAAACCGGCCTCCTGCTCCGCACGCTGCGGCAGGAACAGGGCCTCACGCAAAAACAATTGGCGGATAAGCTGCATATCAGCGACAAAACCATATCCAAATGGGAGCGGGGTATCGGCTGCCCGGATATTGCCATGCTGCCGGAGCTATCCCGCCTGCTCGACGTCAATATCGACGATATCCTGCGGGGCGAACAGGACGCCCATGCTCCTGTCGGCGGCAACATGCGCCGCTGCCGCTATTTTGTCTGCCCCCAGTGCGGCAGCCTGACCCTCTGCTCCGGAACCGCCGCCGTATCCTGCTGCGGCCGTAAGCGGGAGCCTCTCGACCCTCACCCGGCCGAGCCGGGCGAGGCGCTGCGGGTCGAGGAAATGGAAGACGAGTGGTATATCACCGGGGTCCCCCGTACATACGACAGCCTCATTTACGTGCTTGTGACGCAGAATGCGGCGGGCGACAATATGGTCATCCTGCTCAACGCCTTCGTCACGCCGGTGGCCGCGACCATACAGACGCTCACATCGGTGCTATCCATCATCACTGTCGTGCTCATCTTTGTTGCGGCGGTGCTCGCGTTCGTCCTTTCGCGCGTCATTGCTAAGCCTATTGTAAAGCTCAATGACAGCGCAAAGGTACTTGCAACCGGCAACTACAACGCAGACTTTACCGGTGGCGGCTACCGGGAAATCGCCGAGCTGTCCGACACGCTGCGCTATGCGGCGCAGGAGCTGTCCAAGGTCGACGAGTACCGGCGCGATCTGATCGCGAACGTGTCGCACGACCTGCGCACGCCCCTCACTCTCATTGCGGGCTATGCAGAGGTCATGCAGGATATCCCGGCTGAGAACACGCCGGAAAACCTTCAAATTATCGTCAACGAATCCAAGC
>URYP01000109.1 GCA_900552115.1 uncultured Oscillospiraceae bacterium
AAAGATATCGTGACCGCTACCGCGGATAAGCTGATTGCGGACGCCGGCATCGAGATGACCTATCATGTGGGCACCATGATCGAGATTCCGCGCGCAGCCCTGACCGCAGACGAAATCGCGAAAGAGGCGGAGTTCTTCTCCTTCGGCACCAACGACCTGACCCAGATGACCTTCGGCTTCAGCCGTGACGACGCGGGCAAGTTCCTTGACGCCTACTATGACGCCAAGATCTATGAGTCCGATCCGTTTGCCCGTCTGGACCAGACGGGTGTGGGCAAGCTGGTGAAGATGGCCGCTGACCTGGGCCGTCAGACCCGTCCGGACATCAAGCTGGGCATCTGCGGCGAACACGGCGGTGACCCGTCGAGCGTGGAGTTCTGCCACAATGTGGGTCTCAACTACGTGTCCTGCTCGCCCTTCCGCGTGCCGATCGCCCGGTTGGCGGCGGCGCAGGCGGCGATCAAATCCAAATAATTGCCGCGATAACCTGTTACGATGCAAAGGCGATTATCCAGCCGCTGCAAAAATCAGTATCCAATAAAGAAATAGAAATCAGACCTTTGGCTTAACCGCCAAGGGTCTTTTTTTTACCCGCATAGCACCTGAAAAGCCTTGTAAAACAAGGAAATCTGTGTATAAAACTAGAATTTGATACACGTCAAAAAACACAAAACTGTAGACAATCATGAGGATAGCGTTTTTTTGCAGATGTACGCTAAAGACGCTTACATCGTGACATAACCTATTGCGCGAAACGAGCCCTGCTCTACAGAGCAGGGCTCGTTTTATTTGGTGGAAGATAGACCAACCAATACAGCAATTAGTATAATCTTATTATCCTAACCGATGAACCAAAGCTATTGATTTGATCATCACAGGCAGTTTCATATTTTAAGATCAAAAGTGTTGTATAATTGTAACGGGGTGTGACAAATGGTCACTACTCCTTTTCTACTTTTTCACTTATAATGGAAATATATTTCAATTTTGACATCTTTATAGGAATTTGTCGATTAATCATTTATAATAGATACAGTTATTCTTTAAAAGGGAGGAAGCCTGTTTGAAAACCATTTTGGATTATCTGGAGGCATCTGCCGCCGCCCATCCCGATAAAATCCTGTTTGCCGATGAATCGGAGGCCATTTCCTATAAAGACTTTACGAATAAGGCCCGCGCGGTTGGCACCTGTTTATCCCGTATCGGTGTTCGCCACGCTCCCATTGCGGTATTGATGGAAAAAAGCGTCCGCAATCTGGTTGCCATGATGGGCGTTGCCTACAGCGGTAATTTTTATGTCGTGGTGGACGTTCATATGCCAGCCGAACGGATATGCACGATTTTGAATACGCTGAACCCAGCCGCGCTGTTCACGGAAAAGGCACAGCTTGAGCAGGTGAAAACCCTGCCCTACGACGGCCCTGTTATTGCCTTTGAAGAAGCTGCAGCCATTTCTCCGGACGATGCCGTGCTGGAGGCGATCCACGCCGACTGTATCGATACCGACCCACTGTATACGCTGTTCACCTCCGGTTCTACCGGTGTTCCCAAAGGCACCGTCGTCTGTCACAGAAGCGTCATAGCCTATGCCAAGTGGGTGCGGGATACCTTTTCAATCGGTAGCGACACGGTATTTGGCAACCAGACCCCCTTCTATTTCAGCATGTCGGTTCTCGATATTTTTACCACCATGCTGGCCGGTGCGACCATGCACATCATCCCTAAGGCGTATTTTTCTTTCCCGGTCAAGCTGTTTCACTTTTTGCAGGAGCGGCAGGTCAACACCATATACTGGGTGCCGTCCGCGCTCAGCATCGTCGCCAATATGAAAACCTTTGATTACCTGACTCTGCCGGCGTTGCGCAAGGTACTCTTTGCCGGGGAGGTCATGCCCACCAAACAGCTCAACGTCTGGATATCCCATCTGCCCGGCGTTCTGTTTGCCAATTTATACGGGCCTACCGAGGTCACCGATATCTGCTCCTATTATGTGGTTGACCGGCCCTTTGCGGACGACGAGCCGCTGCCTATCGGCCGCCACTGCGACAATTGCGATCTTCTGATCCTGACAGAGGACGGCCGGCTGGCAGGTGATGGCGAGGTGGGCGAATTATGTGTGCGCGGCTCATTTTTGGCGTCCGGCTATTACAACAATCCCGAAAAAACGGCCGAGGTATTTATCCAGAATCCGCTCAATTCCCATTATCCCGAGATCATTTATAAAACCGGCGACTTGGTGAGGACAAATGAACGGGGTGAGCTGATCTATGTTTCCCGCAAGGATTTTCAGATTAAACACATGGGATACCGCATTGAGCTGGGCGAGGTTGAAGCGGCCGTGAGTGCGATAGAGGGTGTGGCTGCTTGTGTTTGCATATATGACGCCAGTCGGGAAAAAATCGTCCTCATATACGAGGGCGCCGAGTTGGATAAGCGGGAGATTGCCGCGCTGGCAAGAAAAAAACTGCCGGAGTATATGATGCCTGGCAAAATTATCCTGGTAACACACATTCCCCATAACGGCAGCGGAAAAATTGACCGGGCATTTTTAAAAACCAATTACACATCCCTAGAGAAACAGGAGGAAGTATAATGCAAGAATTACTGGAGATTTTAAGCGACATTAAACCGGGGATCGATTTTGAACACGAAACCGGGCTGATTGATAAGGGGCTTCTGGAATCGCTCACCATCATTACCATTGTCAGCGAGCTCAATGATACGTTTGATATTGAAATCAGCGTGATGGATCTGATCCCTGAAAATTTCAACTCGGCCGCGGCCATGATGGCCATGATTGAGCGTTTGCAGAACGAGGAGTAAACGCGAATGGGGTATACCACTTATTTTTTTATGATTTTCATTCTGGGAGGATCCCTGCTGCTGTATTATGCCGTTCCCAAACGGTTCCGGTGGTGTATTCTCCTGGCAGCCAGCTATCTGTTCTATAGTATTTCCAGCGGTTGGATGGCCATATTTATTCTGCTGTCCACCCTGTCCATCTTTGGCGCGGGGCTGCTGCTGGGCCGCATCAGCGAGTCGTTTTCCAAGGCCAAAGCTCTTTGCCCCCGGGAAGAGAGAAAGATACTCAAACGGAAAGCCGTCCGCCGCAAAAAGTGGGTGGTGGCCGGTACTATAGCCGTTAACTTTGGCATCTTGTTCTTTTTCAAATATTTTAATTTTTTTGCCTCCAATGTTAATCATTTGTTAAACCATTTTCCCTCGGTGCCGGGAATCCCGCTGCTGCGCCTGATTATGCCGTTGGGAATATCCTTTTACACCTTGCAGGCTGTCAGCTATGTGGTGGATGTGTACCGCGGGCGCTGCCAGCCGGACCGGCATTTGGGCCGTCTAGCCCTGTTCGTGAGCTTTTTCCCCCAAATTGTGGAAGGGCCTATCGGACGTTACAACGATCTCGCTCCCCAGCTTTACGAAGGCCATTCGTTTGATTACCGCACCTTTACGTTTGGCCTGCAGCTGATGCTATGGGGCCTGTTTAAAAAAATAGTGATCGCCGACCGCGCCAATATGCTGGTGCAGACGGTGTTTTCCCATGACGCCAAATATTCCGGCACGGCGATACTGATGGCCATCCTTGTGTATACACTCCAAATTTATGCGGACTTTTCGGGAATGATGGATATGGTCAGCGGTATGGCACAGCTGTACGGTATCCATCTGGCCGAAAACTTTCGCCGGCCATTTTTCTCCCGCTCGGTCAATGAATTTTGGCGGAGATGGCATATCACGCTTGGCGCCTGGCTGCGGGATTACATTTTTTATCCGGTGTCTCTATCCAAGCCGTTTGGGAAAATCAGCAAGTTCTTTAAAAAGCACTGCGGTGACCATTTGGGCCAGTTTCTGCCGGCCGCTATGGCGCTGTTTTTTGTCTGGTTCGGCAACGGCGTCTGGCACGGTGCCAGCTGGAAATACATATTTTATGGCCTGTATTATTACGCGATTATGATGGCCGGGCTGTTGTTTGAACCGCTTATCCGCAAGCTCCAAAATCGCCTTCATATACGCCCCGACTCCCGGCCTTACCGCTGTTTTCAAATTTTCCGTACGTTCCTGTTGGTTAACATTGGCATGCTGATTTTTCGGGCGCCCGGCCTTCGTACCGCCTTTCGTATGCTCACCTCTGTCTTTTCCGAATTTTCTCTGCAAGCGTTTACGGATGGATCGCTTTTGCAGCTTGGACTGGATTTGTACGATTATGCCGTTCTGCTGGGTGGCGTAGTCCTCCTGGTGGCCGTAGGGCTCCTGCAAGAAAAAGGCATACGGTTGAGGGAAAGCGTTGCTCGCCGCCATATCGTGCTGCGTTGGACCATTTATTTTGCCGCCATTTTTCTAGTAATTATTTTCGGTGCGTACGGCGACGGTTACGTGCCGGTTGAGCCGCTTTATGCGCAGTTTTAAGGAGGGTCTCTCTTGGAGCAACCTATCAGCCGCCGGAGTATGCTGCTGCGGGTCTTTTGCTTTATCGCCATTTTGGGGGTGCTGCTGTCCGGCTTATCCTATTTCCTGACTCCCAAAACTATTGTCCGCGATAACTTCTGGAGTGAGAAGAACGCGCGCGGCTTTTTGGCCGAGCCCGATCATTCACTGGATATAATCGGCTTGGGGCACAGTTCTCTTTATGCGGGTTTTTCTCCTCTGGAGCTTTGGAACGCCTATGGATACACCAGCTACGCCGCATCCCAGCCTCACCAGTCGGTACAGCAATCCTACGAGTTGCTTAAGGAGGCTTTTGCCCATCAAACGCCAAAGCTGGTTATACTGGAAACCGATATGTTTATTGACGGCATATGGGATTTGAAAGAAGCGGATACCCTTGTAGACCATACTCTCCAAAACCTGTTTCCCGTGTTGAAATACCATAATCGGTGGAAATCCCTCGACTGGGGCCAGCTCGCACAACCGCCGGAATATGATCGGTATTCCCCCGACAAGGGATACCGTCCCTCATCCCGCGTAGGCCGGTACCGTCCAAAGTCGATAAAAGATAAAAAAACGGCCCCTATTCCTCTCATTACCACCCTGTACCTTAATAAAATACTGTCGTTG
The DNA here is from genome assembly GCA_900552115.1 of uncultured Oscillospiraceae bacterium. Lineage (GTDB taxonomy): Bacteria > Bacillota > Clostridia > Oscillospirales > Acutalibacteraceae > UMGS1474. Next base: position 5,068 of record URYP01000109.1, read on the forward strand.
TGTGAGCAAAACCAGGCACAGGTTTTAATGGTACAGATGCCGATCAACTCCTGGACGGAAGCGGACCATAAGGCCGTAGCGGATATTGCCTCCGCGAGGGATATTCCTTTTATCGATTTTAAACAGAATTCAGATTTGATAAAGGTGGACTGGCACAAGGATTTTCGAGATTCCGGCCGCCATTTAAACGACAGGGGGGCGAAAAAGACCACCCTGTATCTGGGAGAATTTATCAAAGAGCATTATGCCCTGACCGATCACCGAAAGGATAAACGATTTGCCCAGTGGGATCAGGACTATCAAGCTTTTCTCAAGGGTAAAAAGGCCGAAAAATCAAAGGCGTTTTCCGCCTCTGCTTAGAAAGCGCCGGCTGTTATACAACGGTTCGCTGAGCGGCAGGGAACATCGTTATTTCCCGTACACTCGCAGGATGTTATATAAATCGATTACCAGTTCGCCCGGCATAGCTTCCGGATGCTGACTCTCCATTAAACACAGCCAACTGCTCCGGGTAAGCATAATAGGTTCCTCTGATCCTTCAACGCTTTTTATAAACGGTATAGCTACCGTCCCACTCAAGCACGGAAAAACACGACGAAAAATTAATCCGTCCGGCATCTTGCATATTGACAAATTCTCCCGGGAAAGCTATAATATAGCCGTCCGTAAGGAAATAAAAGGGAGTAGCTGGCAGCCGCAGGGCTGGAACAGAAGTCGTCAGGTCGACCGAAGGCCATTTATCGGTCCGTTTCTGTTTGAAATAGCGAGACTTTTATGGGGCTTTGTGCTGCCATAAAAGTCTCTTTTTTTATGGTTGGCTAAGCCTATTTTCAGCACCAGTATGAACTATATTATTTTGAAGGACGGTGGGTATCCGGTGGAATCGTTATTCCAGTATTTCCTGCAGATCACCTGGCAGCAGGTAGCCATGTGGATCATTGGCGGTGTCTTGATTTTTCTGGCAATTAAAAAAGATATGGAACCGGCGCTGCTTTTGCCAATCGGTTTTGGCGCCATTCTCGTCAACCTTCCCTTTTCCGGGGCTGTCGACCAGGTTGCGGCCAACGGAACCATTCAGGAGGGCCCGATCGACACCCTGTTTAACGCGGGAATTGCCAATGAGCTTTTTCCCCTTCTTTTGTTTATCGGCATAGGCGCCATGATTGATTTTGGCCCGTTGCTGGCAAATCCCAAAATGTTGCTGTTTGGCGCGGCGGCCCAATTTGGTATCTTTTTCACCCTCAGCGTGGCGTCTCTCTTCTTTGATATGAAAGATGCCGCCTCCATCGCCATTATCGGTGCGGCAGACGGCCCTACGTCCATTTTTGTGGCCAACTTCTTTAATTCCAAATATATTGGCGCCATCATCGTCGCGGCTTATTCCTATATGGCCCTGGTGCCAATTGTCCAGCCGCCGGTCATCCGGCTGCTTACCACCAAAAAGGAACGCCGCATTAAAATGGAGTATTACAGCGAGCATGTGTCACAACGCACCAAGATCCTGTTCCCCATTCTGATCACTATTGTCGTCGGTATCGTGGCGCCCACCTCCGTCGCCCTGGTCGGCTTCCTAATGTTCGGCAACCTGATACGGGAGTGCGGTGTGCTGCGGATGCTGTCTGAAACCGCGCAGAACGTATTGGCCAATCTGATAACGCTGCTGCTGGGCCTGACGGTCGCCACCAAAATGCAGGCACACATGTTCTTCACCAAAGAGACTCTGCTAATCCTCGGGCTGGGGCTGGTGGCCTTTATCTTTGACACGGCAGGCGGGGTGCTGTTGGCTAAGCTGATGAACCTGTTCAGTAAAAAGAAAGTCAATCCCATGATTGGAGCGGCGGGCATATCGGCTTTCCCCATGTCCGCACGGGTCGTACACAAAATGGGGTTGCAGGAGGATCCGTCCAACTTCCTGCTTATGCACGCAGCCGGCGCCAATGTGTCCGGCCAGATCGCTTCGGTTATCGCGGGCGGGCTGATTATGAGCCTGATCCCCGCTTAAAAAAGGAGGTAATGGTATGATTCTTAATTTTGATCAATTTCTAACCTCTCTGACCTATATGGCGTATGGTATGGGTGGCATATTCCTGGTGGTGCTGATCATTTATCTCGTCATCGTGCTGCTTGGTAAAATTCCCTCCGGCAAGGATTCCACCTCTGATAAGTAAGGCATAAAAGGCCCTCCGCTATAGCGGAGGGCCTTTTTGACATTCTGCCAAGGGGGATACATATCAGAGGTGGAATCCTTGCCGGA
>URYP01000110.1 GCA_900552115.1 uncultured Oscillospiraceae bacterium
CATCCGGGCGCTGGAACCGGAGCAATTAATGTAAAGGCTTTTTAAACGGGCCCTGCAAAGCAGGGCCCGTTTGCATTATCTTTAACCGGCCGTTATCACACTTGGGAAGGCCGCCGCATACGATATACTTGACAAGTAGACGGTATGGCGGCTCAATGGAAATGGAAAAATATGACTATAGCCGCCTATCCAACAAACACATATTGAGGATGGGGGACAACATGAATAAATCGGTTTGGCTGGTTCTGGGTATGGCGGTATTGTCCCTGGGCGGCTGCCATCCGGGAGCGGGCGCGCCTGCTTCTTCCCGGATATCACGGGATGGGGGCGGCCCGGCCCGGGCTCCCTCACACATGGTGGCGCCAACCACTTTTCGAAAAGCGCTGGCGCCGCCGATGAATACGGCAGCCGGTTCCCGGGCTGTGCACCGGACGCTGAAACCAGCGGACGCGCCGTTAACAGACGAGGAACAAGCCGTCTATAAAAACGAGATGGATACACTTCTGGACGAACTGCTCGGCGAAGAATAGACCCTTAAAGGAGGCTTCCAAATGAAAAAAGCGGCCGCCTGCATGACCGCCGGTCTTTTGGCGCTGGCGCTGACTGCCGGCAACAGTACCGAGGCGGCTATGTATAAGGATTATCTGGCTAAAAACACCGATTGGAAGTCCTATTATAATGAGGTTTATCGTCCGGTCTACGCCGCCTACCGGGAAGCGGTGGAAAATCTGCGGACGGAAATCCGCGGCTTGACATTTGAAGACCGGGCACACGCGGAAAAGGTGTTGGCCTTTTTAAAAAACCTCACGGCGGCGCACCGAGCCTTTTACGGCGACCGTACAACGGCTGGGCTAAGCCGCTATGAGGTATCGGCGGCGCGCGAGGCCATGTATAAGGCGGCGGATAAAGACAAGGATTATGACGCTGCCATCCGGTACTGCGCCAGGCTCAAGGCGTTGATGGAAGAACGGGTCGCTTTCCTGCGGGACGCGTCCGCTAAAATAGCCGCGTATCGGCCCGCTTTTCCCCCAAACGGCATTGCCTGGTTGGAACAGCAGCTCTCAACGCCGGGGAGTGCGGTATACGACTATTTTTCCGGCAAGGGCGCCCGCACATCGCTGGACTCGACCGGCCTCCATTTTGCCCCGCCGGTGAACGCCTCCATGAAAACGGCTACCGGGATCGGCGCGGATACGGATGCCAGCTGGCGGATTTATCCATGCGACAACGGGACGTACAATATCCTCTGGTCCTATACCTGCCTGGCGTATCTGAAAGCCGGGGATACCCTCCCCGCGGTGGTATTCTACAATACCGGCACACGGCAGGAGCGTTCCGGTTCGGCGGTCGTCGTGGCTAAAGCGGTCGATAACGGCTCTTTCCTCATAATGCAGGATTTCAAGGCTAATCCATGAACGAACAACAGCAGGCGGTCCTTCCGCCTGCTGTTGTTGCGATATAACAAGCATTGCCGCTGGATGGCGGTGGGGTGTTGACAGCCGCCGTTCCCCGTGATAAGATGGGCGGCAGTAAAATCCATGCCGAAGGAGCTATGCTGTGATTACCAGTATCATAGGGAATACTCTGACCGATGACGCCAAAATCATCCGCCAGCGGGTGTTTATGGAGGAACAGGGATTTCAAAATGAATTTGACGATATAGACAACGCCGCCCGTCACATCGTTTTGTATGAAAATGACCGGCCGGCGGCGACTGGGCGATGGTATGTCAAGGACGGAGCGGCTGTCATCGGCCGGGTAGCTGTCCTGCCGGAGTTCCGCCATATGCACCTCGGCGCCGCGGTGCTGCGGCGGCTGGAGGAGGATGCGGCCGCCGCCGGTTACCACACCGTCACTTTGTCCGCTCAGTGCCGTGTGCGCGGTTTTTATGAAAAGCAGGGTTACCGGGCGGTGGGGGAACCGTATCTGGATGAGTTCTGCGAACACATCCGCATGGAAAAGACACAGCCGGTTCCATAAGCCGCAAAAATAAATCCGCCGTTCTGATAGTTCAGAACGGCGGATTTTTTATGGTTAATCCAACACCAGCGAGGGAGCCGTATACACGCGGGTTTTATATTCGCTGTCCAGCATGTACAGGCTTTTTGGGTCGCTGCCGAACAGTTCCATTTTGGTAATCATATCGTGGGCGTTGGTCTCCTCCTCGCCCTGTTCCTTGACAAACCAGTCCAAAAACTGCATGGTGCGGAAATCCTTCACCTGCTGGGCGGCGGCATAGATGGTGTGGATCAATTCGGTAACATACTCCTCATGCTCCAGCCCGGCGGTCAGCGGATCCATCAGCGTCGTCAGCTCCTTGTCCGGCTTGCCGATCGCTTCCAGCTTCACACGCTCATTGTTGTTCTGCAAATACTGATAAAACAGCATGGCGTGGTCCCGTTCCTCCTGCGCCTGTATTTTGTACCAGTTGGCAAAGCCCTCGAGACCTTTGTCTTCGTAAAAATTGGAAAAATCCAAATACAAATAAGCCGAAAAAAATTCTTTGTTTACCTGGTCGTTCAATAATTCCACGACATGTTTGTCCAGCATAATAATACCTCCAAAAAAGACTCATTTCTACTAAATTAGTATAGCTTAATCGCGTGAAAAATGCAAGCCCTAAACGCTACCACTAAAATCTTCTTGTCGGTTTGTCCATATTTTGTGCATTGGCGGTTGAAAATTTCAAAAGATTGCTGTATAATGATTTTGTTGTGACGGCCTGTCCTCGAGGTCGTCAACAGAGAAATTATTAAGAAAAGGTGGATTCGCAATGAAGAAATGGATGCGGACGCTGGCATCGGTCGTAATGGCCGGCAGTATGCTGGCAACCATGCTGCCCTTCGGGGCCATGGCTGAGGCGGCCGATACAACGGTCACCCTCGGGGAAGCGCAGGTGCTCAAGCATGGCCGTACCTATGAGAAAGATGGCACTCTGTACCTGGACTGGACCAATTCCGGAATTTCCTTTAATTTTGAAGGGACCGGCGCCAAAGCGGTTCTCACCGCTTCGAGCCTGACCCCGAATCCGGGCTATGTCAACGTATACGTCGACGGTGCGCTGACGTCCAGCGCCACCCTGTATCTGGATAAGACCAAGGCGGAGTATACGCTGGCTGAAAACCTGCCGGCCGGTTCTCACACCATCACGCTGCGCAAGCGCAACGAAGCGGTCTATGGCAGCAGCGCCACGGTGGGCGTCGCGTCCCTGACCATCACCGGCGGCAGCCTCAAGGCCGCGCCTGCGGCAAAAGAGCGCCGCATTGAGGTGATCGGCGATTCCATCACCTGCGGCTTTGGCAATCTGGCCGCTAATACCAATGTGGGCTACAGCTCCCATGTGTCGGACGGCACCAGTACCTATGCCACCATGGCGGCGCAGGCGCTGAACGCCGAAATTGATGTGGTTGCCCGCAGCGGAATCCGATTTGTGCGGGTAGATGAAAGCAATTCTATTTTTCCGGTGTACGACAAGGTTTCAGGTCTTGAAAATAAGTGTAACGATCCCTACGACTTTGAGAATAATGAAAAAGACGTGGTCGTGATCAATCTCGGCACCAACGACAACGGGGCCAGGGAAGATACGAACGGTGATGGGCAATTTAATAGTCCGGAAGATAAGCTGGTAACCGACGCCTATATCCAGAGCGAAGCCAAAGCCTTCCTCGAAATGATCCGCATGAAAAACCCGAATGCGGAAATCGTGTGGGCTTACGGCATCATGGGCTCCGGCCGCGTGAACGCGATTAAAGCGGCGATCAAAGAGGTCAATGACGCGGGCGACAATAAGGTCAGCTTCTATGCGCTGGATCAGATTAAAGGATTGAGCGAAGGCTACGGTACCGGCAGTCATCCGACGGTGGCCACCTCCATTAACCGCAGCTTTGGCCTGGCGGAGTACATTGCTGAAAAAACCGGCTGGAGCGATTATCGCTTTGATGTCCAGCTGGCGCAGCAAAAACGCCTGAATGCGGCCTATGACCGGGAAGAACTGAAACAGTATACCGAAGAGAGCGCGAAAAAACTGGCGGACGCGATGGATGCGGTGGATACGCTGTCCTCGTCTTCCTCCAATGCGGATATTAAAAATGCAGTGGCCGCCCTGTATTCGGCGCGTGCCGGCCTGGTGGTCGACATGGAAGATGTGGCGATGATCGGTGCGGAAGAAAAAACCGGCACGGGCCACTATATGAGTGTGACGTATACGCCCAGCCCGGCGATTGATGTCAGCGCTTATGTGGGCCGCAAGCTGTATATTACCTATGATATCATGGTGGAAACCACGAACGCTCCTACTACCAAAGCCTGGCTCAGCTTCGTTAAAAATGGTCAGGCTGGCGTATGGACGGACGGCACCACCGACGATAAGACCCGTATCAACGTGGGTAGCCCGATCGGGTTCGGCAGTGAGCCAATGGATAAGGCCGATACCGAGTGGGTTACCGTGACGGCCGAAGTACCGGCTGCCTTGGCTGAAGGCGGCGAAATCACCGCGTTTAAACTGTATGTGTATAACGATACTGCTGGTATGAACGGTACCGATGGAAAAGACCCCGAGGGTATTACCTGGAGCAACGACACAGGTGTCAGCATTAAGGTCAAAAACGTAAAACTCATGTCTATCACGTCTGACTATGTTAATAAAGAGGCGCTGGAAAACGCGCTGAAAACCCAGAAATCGGCTGGACAGCTCACCTCTTACACCGACGAATCGGTGGCGGCCTACAACAAGCTGTTTACCGATGCCAAGGCCGTGTTCGATAATACCGAAGCGACCCAGCAGCAGGTGAACGAGGCGGTTGCCTCCCTGAAAGGGGCGGATAAGGTTTTGGTGCTGAAGGACGAAAACACCGTCGCTATCTTCTGGAGCGAGGAAAAAACGTCTAACGAGGACCATTACCTCAGCTTGGATGCGGCCCTGGAAACGCCGCTGGATCTGACGCCCTACGCCAACGATGTGCTGATGCTCAGTTATGATATACGCATCAATACCACTGAAAGCCATCCCGGCCCGAATGTCTCCGGATGGCTCGATTGCATCCGCAACGGCGAAGTCCGGTTGTTCTCCGTGGATGCGGCGCAGGCCAACAACGATACCCGCGTGACGGTCGGCGGAGACGATACCGGAAAAACCCATTGCAAAAAGAATGAGCTGGCGAATATCCAGGCGAATGAATGGATGACCGTAACGGTTCCGGTGCCGCAGAAGATTCTGGAAGACGGCCGCATCACCAAGTTCCACATGTTCCTCTATAACGACTTGAACGCATGCAATGCGGAGTGGGCGAATAACGTCGGCGTGACGCTGAGCCTGCGCAATGTCAAGATTGTCAAGGAGGGCAGCTCCGAAACCGTCAACAAGGATGCCTTGAACGAGCTGATCGTGGAGATGGAAGACGTCGATCCGGATATCTTCACAATCGGTGTTGAGGAGTTCAAGGCGGCGCTGGCCGAGGCCAAACGCGTGGCGGCCGACCCGAATGCCACGCAAGCCGATGTGGACAAAGCGGCTGCCGACCTGGAAACCGCCTATGATAATCTGGATTGGGACATTGATTTCGACTGGGGCAACATCGACGGTAAAGACGATGTGACCGCGGCGGACGCCCTGATGGCCCTTCAGGCGGCTACCCAGAAAATCACCTTGGATGAAGATCAGGAATTCCTGGCGGATGTCAACGGCGATGGTGAAGTTGCGGCAGATGACGCCCTGCTGATTCTTCAGTATTCAACGAAAAAAATCAACTCTTTCCCGGTGGAGGCTATGTTCGAGTAACAGGATTTCACAACCAAAACCATACGGAAATGTGATAAAATCCCCGGAATGAAGAAGTTCATTCCGGGGATTTTTCTAATGCTCGGAACCGTCATTATTTTGTAAGGAATTCGAAAGGGCATTGATCTTGACAGGCTTTTCCCATACGGGGTATACTAAGCTACGATATCCGGTATGCCAAAAGAAAAAAGAGAAACCCTTGATGCCGCGCATCGATGGTGGGAGGTCTGCATGGAAGAGCAGGAACAGGAAACGAATCGGCTGGAGGAAGACGGCCGCCCATTGCCGCCGTCCGGGAAAACCGGCGAGTGGGTTTCGCATAAGCGGGTTAAACGCATTATTTACGGCGTAACAATTGTGGGCGTCGTTATGATTGTGGCTTTCAGCATTTATGGATTTGCCAGCGGCATCTTTCTGAGCCAAAAGGCTTTGGAGGAGTTTATCAGCAAAGCCGGCTTTGTCGCGCCTGTCGCGTTCATCTTTATTCAGATCGTCCAGGTGGTGTTTCCAATCATTCCCGGAGGAGCCAGCTGCCTGGTAGGGGTGCTGCTGTTCGGCCCCTGGTGGGGATTCCTGTACAACTATGTCGGCATCTGTGCCGGCAGTATCATCAATTTTTTTCTGGGGCGGTTTTATGGCAAGCCCTTTATCCAGTCGGTGACAAAGCCCGAAACCTATGATAAGTACATTGGCAAAATTGATAAAGGCCGGCGCTTTGATATTTTTTTCCTTGTCACCATCCTGCTGCCGGGGTTTCCGGATGACCTTATCTGCATGCTGGCCGGCCTTACCAAGATGACGGTGCGGCGGTATTTGTTCCTGCTTCTGGTCGGCAAGCCGTTTTCCATTGCGCTGTACAGCATCGCCTGGGCCACGGCGGCGGATGCCTTATTATCGTATTTGATGTAACAAAGGGGAGCTGTTTATGGCGGATGGAAAGACCAATGCCATGCGTATACTGGAGCAAAAAGGAGTGGCTTACACCGCGCATACCTATCCGCATGGAAAGGAAGCGGTGGATGGGGAAAGCGTGGCAAAGCTGACCGGACAAGACCCCGCCCGCGTATTTAAAACGCTGGTAACCAAAGGACATTCCGGACAACATTATGTATTTGTGGTGCCGGTCGAGGAAGAACTGCATCTCAAAAAAGCGGCAGCGTCAGTCGGTGAAAAATCGGTGAGCATGGTAGCCGTAAAAGATCTGCTGCCGCTGACCGGGTATGTACGGGGAGGCTGTTCCCCGGTAGGGATGAAAAAGCCGTTCCCCACCGTTTTGGCTATGCAGGCGCGGGAACAAACCGCTATCCTTGTAAGCGGCGGGAAAATCGGTATACAGATCGAATTGGCCCCGCGGGATCTGCTGGCGGCTATCGGTGGAAAACTGGCCGATATTACCATAGAACAATAAACAGCAGCGTCGCACTGTTTTGACA
>URYP01000111.1 GCA_900552115.1 uncultured Oscillospiraceae bacterium
TCGGCGTTTGTTCGCCGATTCGCTCCCTGTTTTCCATTTTTTTGGCAGAAGCCGACGGAAAGAAGCAGAATAAGCCCGCCGCTTACGACAAACCATTGGCATGCGGGGCGGTATACTCAGACTAAACATAAAAGCAGAAAGTGGCGGTGGGACAATTGAAACAAAGGGCGTATGTCGGCGCCGGACGGCCGCTGACGGATCAGGGAGAGGACAAGCGCGAGCAAAAGGGAGCCATGCCCCGTCAGATTGCTCTGGCGGCTCTGTGGGCGGCGGTCGGCTTTGTGGTGCCGGGCGCCGTGGTATACGGCGGGATGGCGCCTTTCGGGGTCAGCATCGCCGCGGCGGCCTCCGGGCCGGGCAGTGTCCTGGTTTACGTCCTGACCACTGTCGGCTATTTAGCGGCGCGCGGCGTGGTATTTCCTCTGCGGTATATTGCCGCAATTCTGGCGGTGGCCGGTATCAAATGGTCGCTGACCGGGTTTAAAAAACTGACGGACACCGTATTTTTTTCGCCTCTGATGGCGTTTTTGGCGACCGGCTGCACCGGCATCGCCATTTCCGCCACCAACGGACTGGATCTGTACAGTGTGCTGGTGGTGGCGGTGGAGAGCCTGGCGGCAGGCGGCTTTGCCTATTTTGCCGGCATTGCCATGCGCCTTTCGAATCAGGGACAGATACGCAGCGTGCTGACCGCGCAGGAGCAGACCAGCGTGGTGCTGACCGGGGCGATCGTCTTGATGGCGCTGTCCGCCTTTGAGTTCAGCGGTATATCTCCCGGCCGTATCGTGGCCATCATGGCGATTCTGCTGATGGCCCGCAGCGGCAAGGAACAGGGGGGGAGCATTGCCGGCATCACTCTGGGCGTGGCCATGCTGCTGGGGAATCCGGCGCACACCTACCTGGCGGGAGCCTACGCGTTCGGAGGCCTGCTGGCCGGGGTGTTCGCCCGTTTTGGCCGCATCGCCTCATCGGTAGCCTTTTTGGTTTCCGGCACGATCGTCGCCATGAACGCCGGCACCGATCTTCCGGCGGTAGTCAGCCTGTATGAGGTAGTGGCGGGATGTATCCTGTTTGTGGCTCTGCCTCCATCGATCGATCGCAAAATCAACAGCTTTTTTGTTCATGCGCGCAGCGTGCCGGCGGTCGAGGGACTGCGGCGCTCGGTGGTTATGCGGCTGGATTTTGCATCCAAAGCCATGCATGAGGTGGCTGGCACGGTGGACACGGTATCCAAAAAGCTGGCCGGACTGAGCGAACCGGACCTGGGCACGGTTTACCGGCGTGTATCGGGCGAGGTCTGCCGGCAGTGTGGCTTGTGCACCTTTTGCTGGGATACGCATTTTGGGGATACCATGGCTTCCTTTAACGATATGACGCCGATCCTGCGGGAAAACGGACAAATGGACCGGGCGGCGGTCACGGGACATCTTGCCCGCCACTGCAGCCGGACCGAACAGATCGTGCAGCAGATTAACCGCGGCTATATGGATTATCTGGTGCGGGAAAGCGCCTGGCGGCGTCTATCGGAAATCCAGTCGGTGGTGACCGACCAGTTCAGCGGCATGGCGGATCTGCTGAAGGAGTTGTCAGAGGACTTCTCCGCCGCCGAACAGGTGGACGCGGAAGCCGCGACGCGGGTGTCGGCGGTTTGTGAGCAGTTTGGGTTTATCGTGCAGGACGCGGTCTGCTTTATCGGCCGCGGCGGCCGCATGACGGTGGAAATCCTGGCGTCGGACGTACACGTCCGGCTGGAGGAGAGCCGCTGGCATCAGGAAATTGAAAACGCCTGCGGCCGGTCGTTCGACCATCCGGTGGTACTGCGCATGGGCGACGACGTCAAAATTACAATGTCGGAGCGTCCCAATTATACCGTGGAAATCGGGGCTTCTCAGCTTTGCTGCTCGGGTGAAAAGCTGTGCGGGGACGCGTACGACTCCTTTTCGGACGGCAGCGGCCGGATGTTCGTCGTGCTGAGCGATGGTATGGGCAGCGGCGGCCGGGCGGCGGTGGACGGCGCCATGGCGTCGGGACTGACCTCCCAGCTGATCCAGGCCGGACTGGGCGCGGACAGCGTGCTGCGGCTGGTCAATTCGGCGCTGATGGTGAAATCGGAGGATGAAAGCCTCTCTACTCTGGATATCGCGGCGGTCGACCTGTTCAGCGGCCGCATTGAAAGCCTGAAAGCCGGTGCGGCGGCATCCCTGCTGCGCAGTATGGGCCGCGTGTCCCGCATGGAACAGGCGTCGCTGCCGGTGGGTATCCTGCGGGATGCCGCTTTCTCCCGCAGCCACGATACACTGGTAAACGGGGACATTTTCCTGCTGATGAGCGACGGCGCCATGACCCACGGCATCGGCTGGATTGAGGAAATGCTGCATGACTTCGACGAAAAGCAGGGGGGGATGAGCCGCCTGGCGGAGGAAATCGCCGCCGAGGCCCGTCGCCGCCAGCAGGAGGACCGGGAAGACGACGTGACGGTTATCGCCATGCAGATGCACAAACGAAAATAATGGATGCCGGACCACATAAGTGTGACGGATGCAGAAAAGGCTCAGCGAATCGCATTCGCTGAGCCTTTTTATCCTATTAACGCCAACTTGGTTTTTTAACTTTAAACGTCGGCGGATTATCCCTTGACCGATCCGCCGGTGATGCCCTCCACATAATACTTCTGCATCCATAAAAACAGGATGACAATAGGGATGGCCACCACCACGGCCCCGGCGCAGAATAGGGTGAAATACCGATAAATGTTTTCGCGGGACAGCATCTGGAACAATCCCAGCGCCAGCGTGTAATTCTGATAATTGTCCTTCATAATAACGCTGACGAAAACGAAATCCACCCAGGGCGCCATGAACGAGGTCAGGGCGGTATAGACCACAATGGGGCGGGATAGGGGAAGGGTGATCTTCCAGAAAATCTGGTTGCGGGTCGCCCCATCGATGGTGGCGGCCTCATCCAGCGAACGGGGGATGGTATCGAAAAAGCCCTTGGCAATAAAATATTGCAGCGAACCGGTGGCGGAATAAATTAGGGTCAGCGCCGCCAGCGACTGGTCAAGCCCGATCGCCTTGAGAATATGATACACGGCAATCATGGTCATAAAGCCCGGGAACATGGTCAGCACCAGTCCCATGCTCATCCACTTTGAACGGGAAGGGAACCGCAGGCGGCTGAACGCATAACTGATCATCAGCACCATTAGGGTGGTGAGCAGACAGGTAAAAATAGCGACAACCAATGTGTTCATGAACCAGCGCGGGTAGGGGAACAGCGCGGTTTCCGTCCAAAGACGGGTATAGTTGGCCAGCGTAAAGGTTTTCGGCCACACATAGGTGGTATATGCGCCCGGCTCTGCCCGCAGGGAGGAGATGACCAGCCAGATGATGGGTAAAATCCAGACAATGGCCAGAAGGGATAATATAACGTAGATAACGGTGTTGGCCGCTTTGCGTCGGGTGCGATAGCTTTTAATCACTGGAATTCCTCCTCCTTTTTCGACGAGGCGGACGACCGGTATACCAGCAGGGAAAAGCCGGCCGAAATCAGGAACACCAGGATGCCGATGGTAGACGCCAGGTTATAGTTCTGTTCATTGACCGTCTGTTTGTAAAGCCAGGTTACCAGCAGGTCGGTTTTGCCGGCCTGGTAATAATCCAGCGTCAGCGGCGCGCCCCCGGTTAGCAGGTAAATGACGTTGAAATTATTGATATTTCCCACAAACTGCGTAATCAGGTAGGGCGTGGTGACAAAGAGCATATAGGGCATGGTGATTTTGAAAAAGGTCTTGACCGGCCCGGCCCCATCAATACGGGCACTTTCATACAGGTCGGCGGGAATATTCATAAGGATGCCGGTGGTGATTAGCATGGTATAGGGAATGCCCACCCACATGTTCACCACAATAACCGAAATGCGCGCCAGGGTCGCGTCGGTCAGAAAGGGAATGGATTCCGTTATCCAGTGAAGGTTTTTCAAAATGGTATTGAGCACACCCTGGTCATGCAGAACCTGGGACATCAGCATCAGACTGACAAACTGGGGCACCGCGATGGTCAAAACAAAAATGGTGCGCCAGAATTTTTTCAGCCGGATCCCCTTTTTGTTGATCATCAGGGCCAGGATCACGCCGAAGATATAGCTGGTAAAGGTGGCGAATACCGCCCATACCAGCGTCCAGCCCAGCAGCTTGCCGAAGGTAAAGGATTTCAGGGGGTCCTGCCAGAACACATCTTTAAAGTTATCCCAGCCAATCCAGGTGAACAGGTTGGCCGGCGGCTGGTGGGCCTTGTCAAAATTGGTAAACGCCATCAGCACCATAAAGATCAGCGGCAGCACAGTGAAGATACCGACCAGCAGGGTGGGCAGAGAGAGCAGGGACATATGGTAGCGGCGGTCAGCCAAGTCGGCCAGGTCCTGCCGGAATGTCGGTACCGGCTGCCCGGCCTGACGTAGTTCGTGCGTCCTATAAGCCGAGCGGATATTCAGACAGTACACCCACAGGAAAAGCAGGCACAAAATTACGGTCAGCACGCCGTACAGCAGGATCAGCATAGAATTGTCCCCCTGCACGTATTCGTAGATCTGGTCGGTTTCGTTCCATATCTGCCGCTGCGTCTGCGTGCCGAGCGTCCCGATGTTCCGCAGGTAGGACCAGCCGAAAAAGGTCATATACAGGATAAACACGGCCTGTACCGCCAGATAAAGCAGGCCCTTTATAATCTGGCCATGGGCCAGACAGCCCCAGCCCATAACCAGAAAAGACAAACGGGTGTGGGGACCGCCGTGGGCAAAGGCCCTCCCGATATCCCGGAAAAAGCAGCCGATGCCGACGATGCGGCCCACGATCCAGCGCCACAGGTTCCGCAGACCGGAGACAATGGCTCCCGGCAGCCGCCGGATGGCGCGCGCCAGCCAGATTCCCGCTTTCTGAAACGGACTGAGCAGGGCATATTCGACGTATTGCATGTCTCCGATTCACATCCCGTTCCTCATTTTATTTCACGGTTTGCTCCACCATGGCGTCGAGCAGCTGCTTGACGGTTTTGGAGTAGTCCTTGGATTCCATAGCCGTGCCGAAGGCTTCACCGGCCGCCCAGAAATTCTGCAGCACGTCCCGCTGGGAGGAGGCGTGTTTCTGCTGCTCAGCCAGCGCCGCCAGGGCCACATTCTTTTTAATGCGTTCATCCTCCGACGCCTTGATATTGGACGGGCCCATGGCGCGTTTTTCAAAACGCACCAGCTGGTTTTTCTCATTGGTAAGCCACTCAGCCAGTTTCATGGCCTCCACCGGCTGTTTGGTCTGGCTGTTAATGCCCACCATTTTATAGCCGGCGAAGCTGCCCATCTGTACCTGCTTGCCGTCCATGGTAAAGGTCGGCAGCTTGGTGGCGGCGTAGTGATCCCCCAGCTTGTCCTGGATGGCTTCCGCATTCCAGGTGCCGGATACGCCGGCACAAATGGTATCGCCCATGCCGCCGGTGAGAATATTGTTGTCGCCGGTCATGAAGGCCTTGTTGGCGGTAAAGGCTTTGATCGCCTCGCCCGCTTTTACGCCGTTTTCATTGTTGAAATTACAGGTCTGCTTACCGTTTTCATCCACACCGATGGTGCAGCCGGCGCCCAGGAAGAAAGAGGCGAGATACCAGCCGTCGGAAACGTCCATCAGCACTTTTTTGTTCGCTTTGTTCGCTGCCGCCAAAATATCGTCCAGCTTTTTCGCCTGGTCGGCGGAGACGACGCTGCTGTCGTAATACAGGAAATAGCCGTTGTCGGCGGTCATCGGATAGGCGTACAGCTTATCGTTCAACTTGGCCGCTTCCACCGAGCTTTTCAGGTTTTCCGACTCAATTTTATCCTTGTTGCGGGTAATCTCGTACAGCGCTCCCGCGTTGACCAGATCACGGATCTGGTCATTGGCGAAAGAGAAGACATCCGCGGCTGCGGCCGGGTCTTCCAGAATCTTGGTCTTGGTATCCTTTTCGCCGACGACTGCCAGCTTAATGTCGTAATTTTTATCGGTATTTTCCTGCTTAAACGAATCCACCATTTCCTTCAGGACCGCTTGGTCTTCCTGCGGTCCCCAGACCTTCAGGGAAACCGTTTCCTTGGCGCCGCCGGAATTGTCTTTGTCTTTGTCCTTATCCTTGGAGGAGCAGGCGGACAGGCTGGCCGTCATGCACAGCGCGAGGCAAAAGGCGGTTATGCGTTTTCCTATCGTCAATGTTCTCAACCTCTTTCCTTTGTTTTGGGATTACCCATAGTGTGTACGTCTTGTAAAAAAATATGAAAAAGGACAAGGAAAATTTTATTGAATGACGGAAAGCGGACGCCTGCTTGCTTTCCCGCGTTCTCTCTGGTATCCTATAGAGGTCTGGAATTATGGAAAGAAGGGGTTGCGCCATGCAGCGGTATCGAATTGCGGATTTAGAAGTGGATATGGAACCGGCCTATCCTCTTTTAAAGCGCCAGGCCCAGCCATACCTACGGGAACCGACGCGTCCGGCCGATATGCTTTTGCGGATTACAGAGCAGGAACTCGACCGGCGGCAGCGGGAAAATCCCCATCTGGACCGCCAAACCTGCGAATATTTTTTCCTTGGCTGTGATTTTTACACCCGTCTTCTGGATTATGAGGGCTGTATGCTGCACGCCTCGGCCGTGGAGGTGGATGGACGAGCCTATTTGTTTTCAGGGCCTTGCGGCGTGGGGAAATCCACACACACGGCTTTGTGGAGAGACGTTTTCGGTAAACGGGCCGTTATGCTCAACGACGACAAGCCGGCAATCCGCCAATGGGATGACGGTTTATGGGTATACGGTACCCCTTTTTCCGGAAAATCCGACCTCAACACCAACCGGCGCGCTCGTATGGGCGGCATCTGTATGCTGGAACAGGGCGCGGACAATCACATCCGGTCTGTGCGCAGCGATGAGGCGATTCCCCTGCTTTTGCAGCAAACCCTTCGTCCGGCGCAGCCGGCGCGGATGGCCGCGCTGCTGGAACGACTGGACGCCATTTTAAAAAGCGTTCCCGTATACCACTTGACCTGTACCATCAGTGAAGAGGCGGCCCGCCTGGCGTATGAGACGATGGCGGATGCAGCAGTATGAGATAACGGAGTATAAAAGGCGGTAGATGTCCAATTTTATTGGATTTCTACCGCCTTATTTGTAATAATTTA
>URYP01000112.1 GCA_900552115.1 uncultured Oscillospiraceae bacterium
CGGGGGCGCACATGCGCCCCCGGCTTTATCCTTCTTATTATCCAATCCAGGGGGCAATGGCCTCGGCATAATACGCGGCGATGAGACGCGCTCCCTGTTCGTTGGGATGGACGCCATCCTCCGACCAATGGGTCGGGCTCTGCTCCACACTGGCGGCGGCCAGCAGGCCATCGGTGGGAATATACGCGTCGGCAAATTCCAACGCCAGTCGCCGGGTAACATCGATTTTCGGATTCAGGTCCGCCCGCCAAGCGTCCTTGCCCGGTTCGTTGCGAAGCAGGTAGGGCTCCAGTATCAGGATGCGGGCACGGGTATGCTCCCGGACGGCCGTCAGGATGGTGCGATAGTTCTGCTCAAACTGTTCCGCCGTGGTTGGATCGTTTTGGTCAAACGCCCGCCAGGTATCGTTGATGCCGATCATGATGGACACGACGTCCGGCTTCCGATCGATACAGTCCTCCTGCCAGCGCTCCACCAAATCGACGCTGCGGTTGCCGCTGATACCCAGATTTAAAAACTCGAGGTCGCTGTCCGGGAAACGCGTGGCCAGCAGCTGCGCGGCGTAATGGGGATAACCATTCCCCAGCCGGCGGGGGTCCTGCCGGTCCCGGCCCGCATCCGTTATACTGTCACCCTGAAACAAAATCCGCATGATATCCTCCCATTGGCTGTATAATAGCCTCAAGCCTTTCGGCTTGAGGCATTGGAATTAGGGCATGTGCAGCCAAGCCGCACCGCACTTTTTCTGGTCTCCGCTTAATTTATGGTATACCATTTACCATTGAGCTCGGTAGGCATTTCAATGGTTTTTCGCTGTTGTTCATTGGCTTCGCCAAACCAGTCGTACTTCCAGCCATCCCCCGTCTGCCGCAGGCGGAGAGCATAAAACATCTGCTGTTCTCCCGCCTTCAAACGGTACATCAGATACAGGGGATTGTCGCTGTTTTCGACCTCGGCCTGTTCAAAACCCTCCTTGCCCTGCCATATCTGTGGACGACAGGCGCTGCTGAGCTGAAACTCGACGGTATCGGCCGTACCGATCGCCATCAAATCCGTCCGCTCCAGACCGGCCGATACGGAATCGGTGCCGTTCTCCTCGACAAAGCGGCGAAATTCCGCCTCGCTTTGCTGGCCGGTAAGCAGCCGCGCATGCTGTGTGGCCAGATTTTGCAGGGCAATCTCATATCGATTACGCAGCGTGGCCTGGTAAGCGCAGGTCAGGAAGGTGACGATAAACGCGGCGATCAGCACGATCACCACACACCTCACTGGCCGGAACCGCACCGGCGCCGGCGGGTTCTTCACCCAGATCTTCCGGATATTATACAGGAGCAAAGGCACTACCGTCAGGACGCCGATCACAACATAGATCATTAAGGTCGTATTCATGGCCCTTCCTCCTTATTTCAGAACTTTGGACAGGAATTCGCACGTGCGGGGATTTTGCGGATGATCGAAAAGCTCCTCCGGCGTTCCCTGCTCGCTGATAATACCCCCGTCCATAAACAGGATACGGTCGCCCACCTCGCGCGCAAATCCCATTTCATGGGTGACTACCACCATGGTGGTATGATTGAGCGCCAGCTGCTTCATAACCTCCAGCACCTCGCCCACCATTTCCGGGTCGAGCGCCGAGGTCGGCTCGTCAAACAGCAGCACGTCCGGCTCCATCGCCAGTGCGCGGGCAATCGCCACCCGCTGTTTCTGTCCGCCGGACAAGCGGTTGGGGAAAACCTCGGCCTTTTCCGCCAGCCCGACCCGTTCCAGCAACTCAATTCCTTTGGCCCGCGCCTGCTCTTTCGTCTGTTTTTTCAGCAAAACCGGCGCCATTGTGACGTTATCCAGTACCGTTTTGTGAGGAAACAGGTTAAACTGCTGAAACACCATCCCCACCTTTTGGCGGAGCTTATCGATCTGCTTTAAATTGTTCATCACCGAAATGCCTTCGATAATGATATCGCCCTTTGTGGGCATTTCCAACAGGTTGATACAGCGCAGAAACGTGGATTTTCCGCCTCCGGACGGTCCTATCACACAGACACAGTCGCCCTTGCCGATATGCGTATCTACGCCCTTGAGCACTTCCAGCTCACCGAAATACTTGTGTAAATTCTGTACGTCAATCACTGCGGCGCATCCTCCTTTCCTGCTTACCGAGAACGGTGGACAGAGCGGTGGTCATCAGGAAATAGATGAATGCCGCGCAGAGAAGCGGAACAATGTAATCATAGGTCACGCTGCCGATCGACTGTGCGCCCTTGGTCAGGTCCGCAATACCGATGTAACCGGCTACCGACGTTTCCTTGAGCAGGACGATGAACTCATTGCCAAGAGCGGGCAGCACGTTTTTGACCGCCTGCGGGATGACGATATGCGCCATCGTCTGTGTCCCCGACAGTCCCAGGGAACGGCCGGCCTCTGTCTGGCCGCGATCGACCGCCAAAATACCCGCACGGATGATCTCCGCTACATACGCGCCGGAGTTGATGCCAAACGCGATGGCGGCAATGATGTAATCCGGCAGGGGAATGCCCTTGAACACCCTTCCGAAGATGATGAAATAAATCACCATCAGCTGAACCACGGCAGGGGTGCCCCGCACCACGGCTATGTATCCGTTAGCAAAACCCGCGACCATCTTTCGCAACCACACCACAAAGCGGTTTCCGGTGAGGTTGTTCACATCCTGCAGCTTGGCGACCGCCAGCAGCAGGCCGATGGTGACGCCGATCAGTGCGGCGATCACGGTCAGCAGCAGCGACCGTCCCAGTCCCTGTACGAGGAACTGGTAACGGTCTTCCTTGATCAGTGCCAGGAATACCGCGTCGGCAAAGCCGTCCACCATATTCTGAAACCCTTCGATAATGGCGTTCAACAGGATTCCTCCCTCATTTCAAGGCAGTGAATGAAAAAAGCAGCCGGCCGCCACAGCCGGCTGCTGAACCGATGCCTTTTATTTGATATACTGGCCGATGATTTCATCGAACTTTCCGCTGTCCTTCAGCTCTTTCATGGCCTCGTTGACAGCCTTTTGCAGCTCGGAATTGCCCTTGCGCACCGCGTAGGCGTATTCTTCCTGTTCGAACTGGCCATTGATGAGGGTCAGTTTGTCGCTATGCTGCTCTTTGTAAGCCTTGGCGGGATTATTGTCGATGATCACCGCGTCCAGTTTGCCGTTGATCAGGTCTTCGATTGCCACCGCGCCGTTGGAATAGCCTTTAATATTTTCTTCTTTGGTCAGTTCCACCGCCGCGCTAATCAGGCCGGTAGTGCTCGACTGGCCGCCGATTTTTTTACCCTTAAGATCGTCTTTGCTCTTATAGCCGCTGTCCGAACGGACAATGATCGTCTGCTCCGCTTTATAATAGGTATCGGTAAAATCCATCTTTTCCAGACGATCCGACCGGATGGTGTAGCCCGCCGCGATGATGTCGACTTTTTCACTGGTCAGCGCGCCGTCCAGCGATTCAAACGCCATATCCTGGATATCGAGCTTGAGTCCCAGTTTATCCGCCACGGCTTTCATCACCGCCGCATCCACGCCGTCGACCGCGTCGCCGCTCCGGAATTCAAAAGGCGGGAATTCCGCATTGGTACCCACGGTCAGGGTATCGTCTTTAACCAGATTGTACTTGGACGAATCGTCGCCGCTGCAACCAGCCACCGTCATCAAAATTGCCGCCGATGCTCCCAGCGCCAGCGCCCGCATCCATTTTTTCATATAAACCCCTCCAACATAAGCATTTATTCCAGTAACGCGCTCTATTATAAACGATTCGAAAAAAATAATCAATAATATTTTCCAAAAGCACGACAAAAGACGGGATTATGGGATACATTCTATCAAATAGCGGTCCATTGTCCCGTCCTCCTGTAGCTCGCGGATTTCGGCGTTGAGCACGGCGAGCAACCGGGTATTATCCTTGCGGACCACCATGACAAACGACTGGGGCTGAGACTTCCAGTCTATCCAGCGGATCCGGCCTTCGCAGACATCCCGGTATCGGTCGGCCACATGCCGTTCGAGCAGGATCCCCTCGGCTTTCATCTTCATTAGACGTTCTATGCTTTCATTACCGGAACAGGCCATAGCGTTTTTCCACTCGTTGTTCGGCCACAAATTGTGAAGAGCGTACCGGTCCCCCACCATTTTTCGGCCAATCAACTCGTCGGCCGATTGATACGAGCTATTTTCCCGCACGCCCAATACCGCTTCATACGTGTAATAGGGATCTGTCACAGCCACCTGATCCGTAATATTCGCCGGCAGCGGATAGGGGGACAGGATGACGTCAAACTCACCCGCAAGCAGACGGTTTTCCAATGAAACCGTAGGGTCCGGCTCGTCGGCCAAATCCATTTCGAGGCCCAACCGGTACGATATGGTTCTCAACAGCGCCGGTTCCAATCCGGTTACCCCCGCATCGGATGTCCCCGTATACGGCAGCGAGCCGCTGTTCAGGCCCACGGACAACCGGCCCAGCGTGTGGAGGCCGTATTCCGCCCCGGCGGTGGATTGGGTTTTGGTAGTAGTGGACGCCGACTGTTCATGCAGATCTTCCGCCTGCCCCACACGGCAGCCGCAAAGGAGCAGAAGGATCACCAAAGCTCCCGTCAGCAGCTGTTTGCTTCCCGCTCTCATACCTCACGCCCTCTCCTATCTACTCAAAATCCCATTATTCCGTAATCATCGTATTCAAATCCCGCGCGCAGAACGCTATAAAATCGGCTCCGGCCCGTCTCAGTTCCTGTTCCCCGCGGAAGCCCCACGCAGCCCCGATGCAGCGCAAACCCGCCGCCTTGGCGGTCATCACATCCACATCCGAATCCCCAACGAACCAGGCATGCGGCGCTGCCACTTTTACCGCTGTAAGCGCCATATTGGCCGCCGTCGGATCCGGCTTGCGCGGATAAGCGTCCCGGCCGCCGTATACGCCTTCAAACAGACTCCTCCCAAAGAAGTGACGGACAATTTTCTCCGCCTGCGGCTGGGGGTTATTGGTTACCACCAGCAAGTGGTACCCTCGCGCTTTCAGCTGCCGTAGCGCTTCGTCAATCCCGGGGTACAGCGACACTTCCCGCAAACAGTCTCGGTCATAAATCCTCAGAAAGGACTGCAATACCCGGTCTATAACGTCAGCAGACGCGGCACTTCCCAACGCCCTCTCAATCAGCATGCGCGCGCCATCCCCCACCATATGGGGATAGGCCTCGGGTGGGCGGGGCGGATAGCCGTTTTCCTGCAGCGCTTCATTGGTAGCGCTGGCCAAGTCCGGCAGGGTATCGGTCAGCGTGCCGTCCAAATCAAACAAAACCGCCTTTTTCATTTAACGTTTAATCGCCCTTTCCCAAGAGATTCCCAAAGCCGCAAAAGCACCGTAAAGCGAACTTACGGTCCGCTCTTAAAACAATAGACTCAAAGGCTAAACCTTTGAGTCTATTGTACCATTTTCACGCTGTCTGTCAATTGTACAGCGGCAATTTGCTTATTTCTTTAATTTTATCCACAGGGAATCCATCAGCCGATTGGTCTCCTGCGGCAGGGTAACAAATACCTCCGTATTTTTCAGGATGCTGTCATCCGGATAAAATACCGGGTTGTCGGCAACTTCGGGATCAAGCTGCTTGCGCGCTTCGGTATGCGGTGTGGAATATCCCAGATATTCCGCGTTGGCCTTGGCGATTTCGGTACGGCAGAGGAAGTTGATATACTGTTCCGCTTCGGTCTTGTGTTTGGAGTTTTCCATAACGCACATGGCGTCCACAAACAGGTTGGTGCCCTGCTTTGGCACAAAGAAGTCGATATCGGGATTGCCGTCCTCCCCATAAATCATGATGGAACCATCCCCCGCGTAATAGGGCGCGAGCCAGCCTTCTTCACCAATCATTTTATCGAAAACCGGGTCCATAAAGTAGCCCTGCAGCAGCGGTTTCTGTTTGGCGAGTTCCTCGTAAGCCTTCTGCCACTCGTCTTCGTTGGTGGTATTCATCGAATAGCCCAGCTTTTTCAGCGCGATACCGAACGCGTCCCGCTGGTTATCGAACATATAAATTTTGCCGCTGTATTTTTTGTTCCACAGGATATCCCAACCCTGTTCCAGGTCGGCCTTATCGACATATTTCGTATTGTAAAAAATCCCCACCGTACCCCAGGTGTAGGGCACCGAGTATTCGTTGTTCGGATCGTACTCCAAATTTTTGTACTGTTCGTCGATATACTTGTAATTGGGAATATTATCGAAGTTCAGCTTGGCCAGCATGCCCTCGCTGATCATTTTTCCTACCATATAATCCGACGGGCACACCACATCGTAATCGGCGGCGCCGGCTTTTAGAAGAGTGTACATGGATTCGTTGTTGTCATACGTCTGGTAATTGACCTTGATACCGGTCATATGCTCAAATGCCTTGTTGACCTCCATGTCTTCCAGGTCCATGTATTCGCCCCAGTTGTAGACGTTGAGCGTGACGCCGGTGGATGGTGCGGCGGGTTCGCTTTCCCAGTCCCAGTCACGCTTCGTTTTGTCCGACGAACAGGCCGTCATCCCCAGTGTCATTGCCAGCGCGGCCAACGCCGCCAGTGTTTTTTTCATGTATCTATCTCCCTTCTCATTATCCTTTGACCCGTTCGCGGCGCGCCGCGTCCCGGGCCTGAAATACGTTTACTAAAATCAAGAGCAGCAACACCGACCCAAACATCAGCGTCGACAGGGCGTTGATCTCGGGCGTGATCGGTTTTTTCGTCATGGAATAGATGGTGACCGACAACGTCTGCGCGTTGGACCCGGAATTGAAATAGCTGATGACAAAATCGTCCAGCGACAGGGTAAACGCCATCAGCGCCCCGGTCACCACGCCTGGCGTGACCTCGGGAAGCACCACCTTGAAAAACGCTTTGATCGGGTGGCAGCCCAAATCCAGGGCGGCTTCGTACATATGAGGGTTCATCTGCCGGAGCTTGGGCAGCACTTGCAGCACCACATAAGGCAGACAGAACGTGATGTGCGACAGCACCAGGGTGAAAAAACTGGGTTTTAAAAAGCCGGTGGCCCGGAACACGAATACAAACAGCAGCATCAGCGACACG